>NZ_JACVTY010000029.1:0-78596 GCF_016624805.1 Pseudomonas sp. S44 | reverse complement strand
CGCGACCCCGACCTTGGCAAGGTCGTGCTCTACCAACTGAGCTATTCCCGCGTCGTGATGGGTGCCATTCTAGCGAACTGCCAGGGAAGGTCAACCCCTTGATTCAAAAAAAGTTTTACTTCTGCTCGGAGCCTTCGCGCAGGTGCGGCCAGGCCGCCAGCAGGTAATGCACCATCGACACCAAAGTCAGGCCTGCGGCCACCAGCAACAGCCCGTAACCGAGTGCGACCCAGAAGGTCAGCACCGGCGGATTGCCCAGCAGAATGACCAGCGCCAGCATCTGCGCGGCGGTCTTCCACTTGCCCAGGTTCGACACCGCCACATGCGCCCTCGCCCCCAGCTCGGCCATCCATTCGCGCAGAGCGGATACCACGATCTCACGCCCGATGATCACTGCTGCGGGCAGCGTCAGCCAGAAGTTGGCGTGCACCTGCACCAACAGCACCAGCGCCACGGCAACCATCAGTTTGTCGGCGACAGGATCCAGAAACGCCCCGAACGGCGTGCTCTGCTGAAGACGACGGGCCAGATAGCCATCGAGCCAGTCAGTTGCGGCGGCGATGGCGAACACGCTGCTGGCGGCTACGTAACTCCAGTGATAAGGCACGTAGAACAGCAGAATGAAGATCGGGATGAGCAGGACGCGTAGAACGGTGAGCAGGTTTGGAATATTCATCGGTACGACTGGCTGCGAGTTGAACCCGGCATTCTACTCGCTATGCAGGCTCGCATAAATCGACTCGGCAAGCTTTTTACTGATGCCGGGTGCCTTGGCAATCTCGTCGACACTGGCGCGGTTGAGCTCCTGCAGGCCGCCGAAATGTTTCAGCAGGTCTCGACGGCGCTTCGGCCCGACCCCTGCAACGTCTTCGAGGCTGGACGTACGGCGAGCCTTGCCGCGACGTGCGCGGTGGCCAGTGATGGCAAAACGGTGCGCCTCATCACGAATCTGTTGAATCAGGTGCAGTGCCGGTGAATCGCCCTTGAGGGTGAATTCGTGGGCCACATCGTTGAGATACAACGTTTCGAAACCGGCCTTGCGGGTCACCCCCTTGGCCACCCCGAGCAAGGTAAGGTCACTCAGTGCCAGCTCCTGCATGACTTCACGGGCCATGTTCAGCTGTCCCTTGCCGCCGTCGACCAACAGCACATCGGGCAACTTGCCCTCGCCGTCCTTGATCCGCCCGAAACGGCGAGTCAGGGCCTGGTGCATGGCAGCATAATCATCACCGGCGGTGACCCCTTCGATATTGAAACGGCGGTAGTCGGACTTGAGCGGGCCTTCAGGGCCGAACACCACGCACGAGGCCACCGTAGCCTCGCCGCTGGAGTGACTGATGTCGTAGCACTCCAGGCGCTGCGGCACCTCCGGCAGGTTGAGCACCTGAGCCAAGGCCTCGAAACGTGCGGCCATGTGCTGGCGGTTGGCCAGACGAGCGTTGAGCGCCTGCTCGGCGTTGGTCACGGCCAGTTGCTGCCAGCGTGCCCGAGTCCCTCGGACTCGGTGACTGATGGCCAGGTCGCGACCGCGCAAGGTCTGTACCGCTTCAGTGATGGCTTGGAAGTCCTCGTGGACCACATTGACGATCAACTCCCCTGGCAGTTCTCGCTCGGCGTTGCCCAGGTAGTACTGGGAAAGGAAGGCCGCCATCACTTCGGACACCTCCTCCTCGATACCCACCTGCGGGAAGAAGTTCTTGCTCCCCAGCACGCGCCCGCTGCGGACGCTGATCAGGTGCACACAGGCCCCGCCCGGGTTGACGAAGGCGGCGATGACATCGACGTCACCGGAGCCGCCCTCCATGTACTGCTGGTCCTGGACGCGACGCAACAAGGCGATCTGGTCGCGCAGCTCGGCGGCCTTCTCGAAATTCAGCGCCATGGCGGCCTGCTCCATCTCGGCGTTGAGCTCATTGCCCAGCTGCTGGCTACGCCCCTCGAGGAACATCACCGAATGCCGTACGTCTTCGGCATACTCCTCGGGCGTGACCAGGCCGACGCACGGTCCCTTGCAGCGCTTGATCTGGTATTGCAGGCACGGCCGGGTGCGGTTGGCGTAATAACTGTCCTCGCACTGACGCACCGAGAAAGCTTTCTGCAGCAGGCTCAGGCTTTCACGGATCGCCCCGGCGCTGGGATAAGGGCCGAAGTAGCGGCCCTTGGCTTTTTTCGCGCCACGATGTATGCCCAGGCGTGGGAAATCGCCGTCGGAAAGAAAGACGTAAGGGTAGGATTTGTCGTCCCGCAACAAAATGTTGTAGGGCGGACGCCACTCCTTGATCAGCGTCTGCTCGAGCAGCAGCGCCTCGGTCTCGTTCGCGGTAATGGTGGTTTCGACCTGAGCGATGCGCCCCACCAGAGCGGCCGTTTTCGGCGCCAGGCCAGTCTTGCGGAAGTAGCTGGCCAGACGCTTCTTGAGGTTCTTGGCCTTGCCTACGTAAAGCAGCCGGGACTCGGCATCGAACATCCGGTACACGCCTGGGCGACCGCTGCAGGTCGCCAGGAACGCGCTGGCATCAAAGAGTTGGGACATGGGGGATTACAGGCTTGCGTCAACCATACCGTGGCGAACGGCCAGCAATGTCAGTTCGACGTCGCTGGTGACCGAGAGTTTTTCGAAGATCCGATAACGGTAAGTATTGACGGTCTTGGGGGACAGACACAACTTGTCTGAGATGATCTGCACTTTCTGGCAGCCGACAATCATCAGAGCAATCTGGATTTCCCGCTCAGACAGCGCATCGAACGGTGACCCCTGGGGCTGGAACGATTTGAGCGCCAGCTGCTGGGCGATCTGCGGGCTGATGTAGCGCTGCCCCGCGAAGGCCAGACGGATAGCCTGGACCATTTCGTCGAGGCCCGCGCCCTTGGTCAGGTATCCTGCGGCGCCTGCCTGCAGCAAGCGCGTGGGGAACGGGTCTTCCTCGCACACGGTGACGGCCACAACTTTGATATCCGGGTGACTGCGAAGCAATTTGCGCGTGGCTTCCAGGCCACCGATTCCGGGCATCTTGACGTCCATGAGGACTACGTCGGGTTTCAGCTCACGGGCAAGCTTGAGGGCGGCTTCGCCCGAATCCGCCTCGCCGACCACTTGCAGCCCATCGATATCGGCCAGCATGCGCGTGATACCGGTACGCACCAGATCGTGATCATCGACCACAAGTACCCTAATCAAGCAGACACCTCGTCATGGGGGCGATTGGATCCGGCCACCTTAACAAAAAATTTCATCACGAACCTAGCGCAAAGCGTCATTGGCATATGCCTGGCGGTCTGCCCTTCGCAGGCGAGTCTTTTCGTAGCTTTCGTTATCTGCCGCCAAACGCCCGAGCAGGTGCCAGATCGCCGCCCGATCGGCTGAAGTCAGCCGTCGCAACATACCCAGCACGCGGCTCTCATCGCCACTGAGGCATTCCAATGGCGCCGGCGTGCGCAGGCCGCTGAGTACGTACGCAGCATCGACGCCCTTTGCGGCGAGCGCCGCCAGATAATCGATGCGCGGCGTGCGCTCCCCACTTTCGTACTTGCCTTGGGCGTTTGGCTCGACACCCCCGATGTCGCCGAACACTCGCTGGGTCAATCCCAACCGCTCGCGCTCTTCCCTCAAACGCAGACCGAATCCTTTCATTCGACTCCCTTCCTCTCTCGATCAGATAGCCCTGGGCGCGTCCGGCCCCCAGGCGAATAGCCACGAATCCAGTTGGCACTATGCACATTGGATCCAACCAATACAAGCTACTATTACGGCACTTGTCTAAACCTGTACCGACATCAAGACCTCACGCCCGTGACCATGACATTGCGCTGCATACGAACGAAACAGTCGTCTTCCCCTATTTCGACAAAGCCCGACCGTGCGTAGAGTCGCCTGGCCGGGTTACTGCGGAACACCATCAGGCGCAGTAACGGCAAACGACGTTGCGCTGCCCATCCGGCCAGCTGCCCCAGCACCCAGGATCCAACGCCGTGCCCGCGGTACTCGGGCAGCAGGTGCAGTTCGCGGATGAACAAGGCCTGGCGGTCCTGACTGAGGCTGCAGAAACCCAGCACTTGCTCACCCGCCTTCACCAGCCACTGCTCGCGCCAGCTCCAAGCTTCGTCAAATGCCTCTTCGATCCACAACAGGTCGAACTCGCGGTAGTACGGGAGCATGGCGCGCCGCGTCAGATCGCGGGCGAAGGTACGACAGCCTGCGGTAGCCGGAACGAGTTCAAGTGATATTTGAGTCATTGCATCTCTATCCGCCTGGCTCCTGGGCATAACACACCGGTGAACTGCCCGGCCCCCTTCGCTCGAGCTCTTCTTCCAGCCAGTCGGCGAGCACCCGGGCATTGTTGTGCGCAGTATCCTTGCCTGCGAACAACAGGGTCAGGGTCCCCTTGGCCGCCAGATCCAACAGCGGATACCAATGCTCAGGATGGGCCGCCAGTTCGGCACGGTAGTGCTCGGAAAAACCGGCGAAGTCCATATCCCCGGCATGAAACGCCCTGCGCAGCGCATCCGACGGTGCAACGTCGCGCAACCACTGGCCGTGCAAGGCATCCTTGCGCATATTGCGTGGCCACAAGCGATCGACCAGCACGCGCTGTCCGTCCTCAGGCGAAACCGATTGATACACGCGCTTGCAACAGATCATCGAATTTTCCGGCGCTATTTTCACCCTCAGCCTACGACTTACATTGACCAAGGTCACGCGACAGCCATTCGATCAACACCAGACAGCCGCTGCGCAACCCTCGCCCGGGGTAAAAAAAGAGGCCGCGCGGGCGGCCTCGATCAAGTCAGCCCGGAATTTTCAGCCCACGCTGCACCGCAGGACGTTCCAGGAATTTCGCCAGCACTCGCTGCACTTCCTTGAACGTCTCAAAGCCCACCAGATCACGGGCGTCGTAGCGATCCACCAGATTGCGCACCCAGGGGAAAATGGCGATGTCGGCGATGCTGTACTCATCGACCATCCACTCACGGCCCTTCAGGTGACGATCGAGCACACCGAGCAGACGCTTGGATTCGTTGACGTAGCGATCACGCGGACGCTTGTCCTCGTAATCCTTGCCAGCGAAGAAATGGAAGAACCCCACCTGGCCAAACATTGGCCCGATGCCGCCCATCTGGAACATCAGCCACTGCAAGGTCTGATAGCGCTGCGCGGGGTCCTGGCTGAGCAACTGGCCAGTCTTCTCCGCCAGGTACTGGAGGATCGCCCCTGACTCGAACAGCGGCAATGCCTGCCCGCCGGGACCGTCGGGATCGAGAATCGCAGGGATCTTGTTGTTGACGCTGAGCGAGATGAACTCGGGCGTCAGCTGATCGTTGGTCTCGAAGCTGACCTTGTGTACCTCATAGGGCAGGCCGATCTCTTCGAGCATGATCGAGACCTTGACGCCATTGGGTGTGGCCAGCGAGTAGAGTTGCAGGCGCTCGGGGTGCTGCGCCGGCCACTTCTGTGTGATGGGAAAAGCGGACAGATCGGTCATGGTCGATTCCGAATGCGAAGGGATCATCACTCTAGAACCAACGTCAAGGTTTGACCATGGCCTTCCAGAGATCGAAAGTGACGCCCACACGGGTGCGCCACTTGTCGCTGGATCAATAGCGTGGCAGGACAGGCTGGGCGTCGTTGGAGATGACCACTTCGACGCGCCGGTTGAGCTGGCGCGACTGTGCATCGTTATTGCCTGCCACCGGATACTCCTTGCCGTAGCCGGCAGTGACCATACGATCGCCGGCCACGCCTTGGCGACGCAGGGCATTGGCCACCGCCGCCGCGCGCTGCTCGGACAGTCGCTGGTTGAGGGCATCGCTGCCAGTCGAGTCGGTGAAGCCTTCGATCAACACCTTGCGCTCTGGATTTTGCTGCAGGTAGTGCGCGAGTTGCTGAATGTTACGATAGCTGCCGCCACGCAGTTCGGCACGCCCGGTGTCGAACAGAACATCGCCGAAGGTGATGACCGTGCCACGGTCGCTGGGTTTGGCATTGAGGCTCTGCAACGCCTTGAGCTGTGCGGTCCGCACATCCAGACGCGCCAGGGTGCGCTGAGCTTCGATGCCCTGCAGGCCAGTTTCGGCCTGACGCAGCAAGATGGTCTGCTCGGCAGTTTCGATCCTGCGGTTGGCCAGATAGGCGAGCTGAGTCACCTCGGCGCTCTTGCGGTCCTTGAGCGAAGCTTGCTCGGCTCGTCCCAGAGCGCTGAAGGCCTCACGGGTTTCCAGCGCAGCAACACGACTCGACTCAGGCTTTGCCTGGAGCACCGAATATGCCTCCCGCGCTTCGAGCAACCCAGGGTTTTCCGGGGTGGTGCCACAACCGGCCAGCATCAGAGCAACAACCGATACACCCGGCAGCAGATGGAATTTCGACATGATGGTTCTCCTCAGCGGGGGGTAGCGATGGCTTGGGGGGCGTCGAGCAATTCCTGCTTGAGCACCTCGATGCCTTGGCGCGCAGTGTCAAGCTGCGCCTGGGTCTTGCGAGCAGCAGCCTTGCGCTCGGCCAAACGGGCATCGGCCTCGGCCTGCTCGGCGAGTATCTTCACCTGAGCGGCATCCTTCTCACCCAGTGCGCGCTCCATGGCGTTGAGTTTGTCCTGGGCGGCACGCATCTCCGCCGGCGCGTACTGCGTGGCGTCGGCAGAGACCGCCCGGTTGACCGCGCTACGGGTCAGCTCGATCTGCTCGCTGGGCATGAGCGAACTGGCGCAGCCACCCAGCGCCAGGAGCAGGCCGGCAGCAGGCAGGAAATTGATATTGAATCGGGCAGGCATTGAACAACTCCTCGTGAGTTGACGACACACGAACACAGGGCTCCCGCCGTGTTCGCGCGGTGATGGTCGAAAGGTCCAGAGGGTACGGTCGATGTTCGCGGTGCGGGCTGGTTCAGCCGCCACGAGAGGGGAGCAATCAGTGAGAAACGTAGAACATCTTTGACGGTCTCTTGGAAAAGCCTTGCAAGACTATTCCGCAGATATTGAACGCCACATAGGAACTATCCGAACCAACCACGGGTAATTTTCGACAACCCGCAAGCTGCATCGGGTAGCCGATGGCTACCCGCCCCTAGGGTTCAGCTACGCTCGTGCGCCTGCCGCTTGAGCTTTTCGGTGTCGACACGCACGAACACCGAATCGGCGCGGACGGTCAGCACGTCCCCGGCCCAGACCTCGCAGATGACCCGGCTCTTGCGCCCGACCTCACCTTCAACCCTGGCCTTGAGCAGCAACTCGACACCCATGGGCGTAGGTTTGAGGTAGGTCAGGCTGAGGGTGCCGGTGACACAGTCAATACGCGGCAAGCTGCCCGGCTCGCGCCCTTCGGCCCGGTAGTGGTAGGCCATTGCGGTCCAGTTGGAATGGCAGTCCACCAGCATCGCCAGCAGGCCACCGTAGACCAATCCGGGCCAGCCGATGAAGCCGCTGTCAGGTGAGTGCCGGCACAGCAGGTGCACGCCGTCGCTGTCCCAGTGGCTCTGGATATGCAGGCCACTGGGATGGGAACAACCGCAGCCATAGCAGGAGCCTTCGGGCGCCGCCAGTTGCTGGAGGGAGAGTGCTTTCTCGTTCATACGCTTCCTGTGCTTGTTGGAATGGGAAGGATGGCGGAAAGATGGTAGCGCTCCCCCCTTCCTTGTGCACTCACCTGCAGCGGCAACACAGGATGAGCGCAAGCCTCAAACGACTTGCACCCGACCAGCCCTCTCTCGCCGCCGTGTCACGGAAATCAGCAGGATCACCGCCGTAACCCCGGCCGTCATAAGGGTTTCGTAGCGATAGGCATCGCTGAACAGCATGTACCCCAGCACCAGTACGATAGTCCCGATCACCAGCCAGGTGAGCCATGGGAACAACCACATCTTCAATGCAAGCTCCGTCCCCTCACGCTCAGCCCGCGCACGCATGCGCAGTTGCGAAACAGCAATCACCAGGTACACCAGCAGGGCGATGGCCCCCGTGGTCGACAACAGGAAACCGAATACCTTGCCCGGGAACACATAGTTGACGAAGCAGCCGGCGAAACCCGCCAACGTCGAAAGGATCACTGCTACGGTCGGCACACCAGCCCCGGAAATCCGCCGGGTCATGCTCGGCGCCTCACCGCGAGCGCCCAACGAATAGAGCATCCTCGAGGCCGTGTAGAGCCCGGAGTTCATGCAACTGGTCACCGCCACCAACACCACCAGATCGACCACCAGCTTGGCGCCCGGCACATTGAGCACCTCCAGCACGCGCTGGAACGAGCCCACGGCCTTGAGCCCCGGATCGTTCCAAGCTACCAGCGACACCACCAGGAAGATCGACGCCAGGTAGAAGATAGCGATGCGATACACCACAAGGTTGGTGGCACGACGGATCTTCTCCTTGGGGTTGGCGGTTTCATCGGCGGCAATGGTGACGATCTCGGCACCGAAGAAGGAGAAGATAGTGATCAGCACGCCCCCCAGCACCGTGCCAAAGCCATTGGGCATGAAGCCTCCGTTGGCCCACAGCTGGCTGACGCCGGAGACCTTGGCCAACGGCCAGACGCCGAACAGTGCCAGGCTGCAAATGATGATGAAGGCGAGAATGGCGACCACCTTGATCAACGCGAACCAGTACTCGAAGGCGCCGAAGTTCTTCACGCTGACCAGGTTGGTCCCCGACAGCAGCACCATGATCAGGAAGGCGAATAGCCAGGACGGCACATCGGGAAAATAGGCATGGAGGATATCGGCGCCAGCGATCGCCTCGACCGGGATGATCAATACCCAGAACCACCAGTACAGCCAGCCGATGGTGAAACCGGCCCAAGGTCCGATGGCCTCGGTGGCGTAGGTGGAAAACGAACCGCTGTTGGGGTTGGCGATGGCCATTTCGCCAAGCATGCGCATCACCAGCAGCACCAGCAGGCCGGTCATGGCATAGGAAATGAGGATCGCCGGGCCTGCCGTGGCGATGGCGTTGGAGGAGCCGATGAACAGGCCGGCACCAATGATGCCTGCGATGGAAATCATGGACACCTGGCGCGAAGTCAGGCCGTGCTGCAGCGAACGCTGTTTCTTTTGTTGTGACGATGCCATGGGGAACCCTCTGATGGGTCGGCCGCCGCAAAAGGCGGCGATGAGTCTGAGCAGATTTTGTTGTAGGTCTGTGCTGTTGTTTCTTGTTGTTGTGCAGTTTTCGCTGTCACTGCGCACAGGACAGGAAGTTGGAGTAAGGGGTGTTTTTTCTCTTGCCTCTCCATCGGGTTGTAATCGTTGATCCAGGTCAGTATTAATCTATAGGCGTGGCTCAACAAACGACCTTTTAGAAACACATGATTCCGTTTTGGAATGCATTTCTTATTTTTCCTGCCTGGTAACGCCTGTCATGTCCAAACGCCTGATGCCCTCCACCACCGCCCTGCAATGCTTCGAGGCAGCCGCCCGCCACCTGAGCTTTACCCGTGCGGCGCAGGAGTTGCACCTCACCCAGAGCGCGGTGAGCAAACAGGTCGCACAGCTCGAGGACATGTTGTCCCACCCGCTGTTCCAGCGTATTCGCCGACGCCTGCACCTGACCCCGGCAGGCGCGCTGTACCTCACCGAAGTGAACAAGATCCTCACCCAGATCGACATCTCCAGCCGCTACATCCTCAGCTACGGCGACGAGACGGAAGTCCTGCGCATCGCCACCCAACCCACCTTCGGCGCGCGCTGGTTGGTGCCACACCTCAAAGGTTTCGGCGAACGCCATCCGCGCATCCACCTGGACGTGCGTAACGAACTGGAGCCATTCGACCTCGTGCAGGCCAAGGTCGATATCGCGTTCTTCTTTGGCCAGGGCACCTGGCCCGGCGCCACCTGCCTGGAGCTGTTCAGCGAGGAGGTGGTGCCGGTGTGCGCACCACAACTGTTGCAGGCACATGCGTTCGGCAGTGCCCAGTCGCTGACCGAGCACCGTCTGCTGCAATGCGCATCGAGGCCCGAAGCCTGGCACGAGTGGTTCCTTGGGCTGGGGCTGCACAGCCAGAACAGCTACCACGGACCACGCTTCGACACCTTCTACCTGTGCATCCGCGCAGCCATCGCAGGCTGC
The DNA here is from genome assembly GCF_016624805.1 of Pseudomonas sp. S44. Taxonomy (NCBI): domain Bacteria; kingdom Pseudomonadati; phylum Pseudomonadota; class Gammaproteobacteria; order Pseudomonadales; family Pseudomonadaceae; genus Pseudomonas; species Pseudomonas sp. S44. Next base: position 68,544 of record NZ_JACVTY010000029.1, on the reverse strand, counting down.
GGAATTGCCCTGATTCCGCGTTATCTGGTGGCCGAGGAACTGAGCGAAGGCAAGCTGGTGGTGCCGTGGAATCATCCGGTGGCGAGCAATGGCCGGCACTTCATGGCCCATGCCGAGCATGCGGCCGAAGTGCCCAAGGTGAAGGCCTTCGTGGAGTGGATCCTGGAACGGGCAGCTGAAGAGGGTTAAAAGTCGAACTTCGAGAATCCAAGGAATGATCCCAATCGAATAATTCGTTTGCCGAACACACATTCATCGCGCTTGGATAATAAGAAATTCGAACAAGGTTCCGTGCGTCCATGAATCAGGAAAGTATCAGCCAGTCCATCGCCATCGTTCACCCGATCACACTTTCCCATGGCCGCAACGCCGAAGTCTGGGATACCGACGGCAAGCGCTATATCGACTTCGTCGGCGGTATCGGCGTGCTCAACCTGGGCCACTGCAACCCGGCAGTGGTTGAGGCCATTCAGCACCAGGCCGCTCGCCTAACCCACTACGCTTTCAATGCAGCGCCCCATGCGCCTTATCTTGACCTCATGGAGCAACTGAGAGGGTTCGTTCCAGTGAACTACCCGCTCGCCGGCATGCTCACCAACAGCGGCGCCGAAGCCGCAGAGAACGCGTTGAAGGTGGCCCGTGGCGCCACCGGCAAGCGCGCCGTCATCGCCTTCGACGGCGGCTTCCATGGCCGCACCCTGGCCACCCTCAACCTCAACGGCAAGGTCGCCCCCTACAAGCAACGCGTGGGTGAGCTGCCGGGGCCGGTCTATCACCTGCCCTACCCCAGTGCCGATACCGGCGTGACCTGCGAACAGGCACTCAAGGCCATGGAACGGCTGTTCAGCGTCGAGCTTGCGGTCGAGGATGTGGCAGCCTTCATCCTCGAACCGGTGCAAGGCGAAGGCGGCTTCCTCGCGCTGGACCCCACCTTCGCCCAAGCCCTGCGCCGCTTCTGCGACCAGCATGGCATTCTCATCATCATCGACGAGATCCAGTCCGGTTTCGGACGTACCGGCCAGCGCTTCGCCTTCCCACGCCTGGGCATCGAACCGGATCTTCTGTTGCTGGCCAAGAGCATCGCCGGCGGCATGCCGCTGGGTGCAGTGGTCGGCCGACGTGAACTGCTGGATGCCCTGCCCAAGGGCGGGCTTGGCGGCACCTATTCGGGTAATCCCATCGCCTGTGCCGCGGCCCTGGCCAGCCTGGCGCAGATGAGCGACGAGAACCTCGCCACCTGGGGCGAGCGCCAGGAGCAGGCCATCGTGAGACGCTTCGAACACTGGAAGGCCAGTGGCCTGTGCCGTTACCTGGGGCGCCTGACCGGCGTTGGCGCGATGCGAGGGATCGAATTCGTCAACCCCGACGGCAGCCCGGCGCCTGCGCAACTGGCCAAGGTAATGGACGCTGCACGAGCCAAGGGGTTGCTGCTGATGCCCAGTGGCAAGGCCCGCCACATCATTCGCCTGCTGGCACCGCTGACCATCGAGGAGGATGTACTCGAGGAAGGGCTGGATATCCTCGAGCAGTGCCTGGCCGCACTGGGCTGAGACTCAGAGCCCCAGTTCTTCTGGCGTAAGCATGTCGGATTCGAAGGCGATCCAGCCGCCTTCGAGCTCGGCATGGCCGTTGACGATCGGGCCGTAATAGGTCAGGCCGTTCTCTAGCGTGACACAGATGTGCGTGGCCTGTTTTTCAGGAGCCGCGAGCGTACCGACGAAATGCACCTTCTTCAGCGTTTCGGTCACCGCCTCAAGACCAACTCGCATGCCTGGGTTTTCCGAGGCTTCGGTATCGCCTCCGCGGTCTTCGGCGCTGACGGTCACGGTGGCGGTGTAGGGGTACTTGGTGCTCAAGCGGGGTTACCTCGGCAGGATGGTCGTATGGGCGCGTAGAGTACGGCAGGTGATCCCTGTTGTCTCTAATGGCCTGTTCGCGGGTCAACCGCAGCGACGAAGCGCGGTGGACTCGCCTGCGACGCGCCGGCCTGCAACAGGTGATCTGGCCCCGTCGATCTGTTAGGGTGCCGGGCGATGCACGCCATACCAGAGGAGGACACCACGTGAGCGCCGAAGAACCCCTGATCGCCGACCTGTTCGAGGTCGACAAACGCCTGACCCTCAAGCCCGTCGTGGACTTCAACACCTACCTGCGCAACGCCTTCGGCGACGGCGGCTGCCGCTGTCATCGCTGCGTCGAGCTGAACGGCGACGAAAGCAGCTACAGCCACCGCCACACCTTCGAGTTCGATGGCCGCCCGATGCATCGGCGCTTCGCCAACACCGCAGGCAGCGATGTGCTGCAAGCCTTGAAAAAAGCCTGGCTGTCATACACCAAGAACGACCTGCCTCTGCTCGGCCAGCTCGATCTGAACACCCTGCGCACTTTCACCGAAACGAACCTGCATGAGCGGCTGCTGGCCCTGCTCCCGGCCAGCGGCCTGGCGCGCGAGGTCGATGGCACTTGGATACTGCAAGCCCAGGCCGACTGACAGCCCGGCGGCGCAGCAGGATTCTCCCGGTCTGCTACCGTGGGAGAATCCTCACCTGCAGGTGACCTGCCATGGCCCGCACAACCCCCATCGAGCTGTACCGCAATATCGGCATCGTCGCCCACGTCGATGCCGGCAAGACCACCACAACGGAACGCATCCTGTTCTACACCGGGGTCAACCACAAGATGGGCGAGGTCCACGATGGCGCCGCGACCATGGACTGGATGGCCCAGGAGCAGGAGCGCGGCATCACCATCACCTCGGCGGCGACCACGGCGTTCTGGCAAGGCTCAACCAAGCAGTTCGCCGACAAGTACCGTTTCAACATCATCGATACGCCCGGCCACGTCGACTTCACCATCGAGGTGGAGCGCTCGCTGCGCGTGCTCGATGGCGCGGTGGTGGTGTTCAGCGGCGCCGACGGGGTCGAGCCGCAGTCCGAGACGGTGTGGCGCCAGGCCAACAAGTACCACGTGCCACGCTTGGCCTACATCAACAAGATGGATCGCCAGGGGGCAGACTTCCTGCGCGTGGTGAAGCAGATCGACCAGCGTCTGGGCCACCACCCGGTGCCCATCCAGCTGGCCATCGGCAGCGAAGAAAACTTCATCGGCCAGATCGACCTGGTGAAGATGAAGGCCATCTACTGGAACGACGCCGACCAGGGCACCAGCTACCGCGAAGAACCGATTCCCGCCGAACTGCAGGCCCTGGCCGACGAATGGCGCGCGCACATGGTCGAGGCCGCGGCCGAAGCCAATGACGAACTGACCCTCAAGTTTCTTGAAGGCGAAGAGCTGAGCATCGACGAGATCAAGGCCGCCCTGCGCCAACGCACCATCGCCAACGAGATCGTACCGACCATTCTTGGCTCCTCGTTCAAGAACAAGGGCGTGCCACTGATGCTGGACGCTGTGATCGACTACCTCCCCGCCCCCAGCGAAATCCCTGCAATCAAGGGCACCGACCCGGACGACGAGGAAAAGCACCTCGAGCGCCATGCCGACGACAAGGAACCGTTCTCCGCACTCGCCTTCAAGATCGCCACCGACCCCTTCGTCGGCACCCTGACCTTCGCTCGCGTCTACTCCGGCGTGCTCAGTTCCGGCAATGCGGTGCTCAACTCGGTCAAGGGCAAGAAGGAACGCATCGGCCGCATGGTCCAGATGCACGCCAACCAGCGTGCCGAAATCAAAGACGTGTGCGCGGGCGACATCGCCGCGCTGATCGGCATGAAGGACGTGACCACCGGCGACACCCTGTGCGACATCGACAAGCCGATCATCCTCGAGCGCATGGACTTCCCGGACCCGGTGATCTCGGTCGCGGTCGAGCCGAAAACCAAGGCCGACCAGGAGAAGATGGGGATCGCCCTGGGCAAGCTCGCCCAGGAAGACCCCTCGTTCCGCGTGCGCACCGACGAAGAGACCGGGCAGACCATCATCTCGGGCATGGGCGAGCTGCACCTGGACATCATCGTCGACCGCATGCGCCGGGAGTTCAACGTCGAAGCCAACATCGGCAAACCACAGGTCGCGTACCGCGAAAAAATCCGCAACACCTGCGAGATCGAAGGCCGCTTCGTCCGACAGTCTGGCGGACGCGGTCAGTATGGCCATTGCTGGATCCGCTTCGCCCCGGGCGACGAAGGCAAGGAAGGCCTGGAATTCATCAATGAGATCGTCGGCGGCGTGGTGCCACGCGAGTACATCCCGGCGATCCAGAAAGGCATCGAGGAACAGATGAAGAACGGCGTGCTCGCCGGGTATCCCCTGATCAACCTCAAGGCCGCAGTGTTCGACGGCTCCTACCACGATGTCGACTCCAACGAAATGGCCTACAAGATCGCCGCATCCATGGCGACCAAGCAGCTGTCTCAAAAAGGCGGCGCGGTGTTGCTGGAGCCGGTGATGAAGGTCGAGGTGGTAACGCCCGAAGAGTACCAGGGCGACATTCTGGGCGACCTGAGCCGTCGCCGCGGGATGATCCAGGATGGTGACGAGACGCCCGCCGGCAAGGTGATTCGCGCCGAGGTGCCGCTGGGCGAGATGTTCGGCTACGCCACCTCGATGCGCTCGATGACCCAAGGCCGGGCCAGCTTCTCAATGGAGTTCACGCGCTATGCAGAGGCGCCGGCGAGTATCGCCGATGGCATCGTGAAGAAGAACCGGGGGGAATAGCCCTGGCGAGCTCATCGCGGGGCCCCGATTGCTCCGCGATGGCGTCGACCCCGCCGACTCGGAACCTCAATGCTGCTCGCCTGCCCGCCGCAACAGCTTCTTGCACCGCTCCGACAGATGCACCACGCGCAGATGCTTGCCCGCGCGGGAATACCGCTCGCGCAGGGTCTTCAACGCGGCGATCGCCGAGTAGTCGACGAAGCTCAGGTGCTTGCAGTCCAGCGTCACGCTCTGCGGATCCTGCGCCGGATCGAACTGCTCGAGAAACGGTGTGGTCGAGGCAAAGAACAAGGTGCCATGCACCTGGTAAATCTTGCCGCCCTGGCCATCCTCGTGGCTATCGGCATACAGCTCACGAGCATGCTGCCAGGCGAAGTTGATGGCCGCGATGACGATCCCGAACAGCACCGCGGCGGCCAGGTCCGTCAGTACCGTGACCACCGTCACGGCAATGATCGCCAACACATCGCTTTTCGGCACCTTGTGCAGTACTCGCAGCGACGCCCAGGCGAAGGTCTGCTGCGCCACGACGAACATCACCCCGACCAGTGCCGCCAGCGGAATACGCTCGATCAGCGGCGACAGGAACAACACGAACAGCAGGATCATCACCCCCGCCACCACGCCCGACAACCGACCGCGGCCATTGGAACTGAGGTTGATCACGGTCTGGCCGATCATCGCGCAGCCGCCCATGCCACCGCACAGCCCCGACACCATGTTGGCCGCGCCCAGCGCCACACATTCACGATCAGGGAAACCGCGGCTCTCGGTAATCTCATCGGTGAGATTGAGGGTCAGCAGGGTTTCCAGCAGACCGACCATGGCCATCACCAGCGCATAGGGGGCGATGATCTTCAGCGTCTCAAGGTTCCAGGGCACCTCCGGCCAGGCCAGTTGCGGCAGGCCGCCGGCGATGTGCGCCATGTCGCCGAGGGTGCGGGTCGGCAGCTCGAGCAGGTAGACCAGCAGGCCCACACCGACAATCGCCACCAGCGCTGGCGGCACCGCGCGGGTCAGCTTCGGCAGTACGTAGACCACCAGCATCGTCAGGGCTACCAGGCCGACCATCAGCAGCAGCGGCTTCCCGCCGAGCCAGTGTTCGCCGTCCTTGAAATGCTCGAGCTGGGCCATGGCGATGACGATGGCCAGGCCATTGACGAAGCCAAGCATCACCGGGTAAGGCACCAGACGCACCAGCTTGCCAAGGCGCAGCACGCCGAACAGGATCATCACGATCCCGCCAAGCAGCACCGTGGCCAGCAGATACTGGGCACCGTGCTGCACGACCAGGGCGACGATCACCACCGCCATCGACCCGGCGGCGCCGGAGATCATCCCTGGGCGACCGCCGAACAACGCGGTCAGCGTGCAAATGATGAAGGCACCGTAGAGCCCCATCAGCGGATTGAGGTGCGCCACCAGGGCGAAGGCGATGCACTCGGGCACCAGGGCGAAGGAAGTGGTCAGGCCAGCGAGGACGTCGGCGCGAAGTCGGGCGGGTTTCATGTAGATCCTGTGAAGTGTCCAGTCTGGGCGACAGCGCGCGGGTGCACTGGGTGACCCCAATCACACGAGCGGAAGCAAAATCGAGGGGCGCGATGTTACGGAATTTGTCTGACAGCGGCCACCGCCGCTCTGCTCAGCGCACCCGCTCCCGGCTCTGCACCGCGAGATCCAGCGCGCGCTGCATGTCCAGCCGCGCCGAGCGCCCCAGGTCAGGGTCATTGAGACGGCCATTGCGCTCCGACGGCAGGATCGGCGCCGTCAGGTCCTCGGCATCCATCGCCTCGAAGTCCTGTTCAGAGCCCATGGTCAGGGCACTGCGGCGCAGCAACATACGCACCTGCTCGGGCGTAAGCTGCGGATTGATCGACAACATCGCCGCCACCGTCGAGGCCACCAATGGCGTTGCATAGGACGTACCGCAGTGCGGCTTGCCAGCATCGGCAGGTTGCAGGCAGGCTGCTGCACTGACATCCACACGCATGTCGACGTTGGAGCTGCGGCGCTTGACCACATGTTGCGGATCGTCAACCGCGGTGTCGCGCTCGCTGCGTTGATGCCCGCCCACCACCAGCAATTGCTCGGTCACGAACGACGATGGCAAACGGTATTCATCGGTGCCAGACCATGACGAGCCATTGCCCGCGGAATTGACCACCACCACATCCGGGTGCTCGCTGCGCAGCCACAGGAAGAATTCCTCGAGCAACTCCTCGTAGCCACTCATGGCCAACCCCGAGCGCACCAGCGAATCGACCTCGTCGCCCTCCACGCTTCTGGCGCCGACGCGGTGGATACCCCAACTCCAGTTGAGCACCCGTACGCCGTCCTCGACCAGGTTGACCGACGCGGCGATGTTGGCGGTGATACCTGCATCCGAGTTGCGCTCGACGATCACCTCGAACCCGGGGCTGGCCTTGCCCAGGCCGCTGAGAAAGCCACCTGCCACCCCCTCCCCATGCCCGGCCAGGATACCGGCGACGTGGCTGCCGTGGCTCTGCGCACGTGCGCCGTCGCGGCCATAAAGGCAGGCCTGTCTTGGCCCGCAGGCGCCGCGATAAGCCTGAAAGGGCGCAGCGTCGAAATCCAGCTCGCGCTCGATCACGCCCACACGTATCGGCTGTACAGGCACGTTCGAGGCCGGGACCCGGCGCTGGTAGTAGTACAGGGCATCCGTGAAACGATTGGCCGCCCACTCATCGGCCTGGTCGATGACCGTAGCCTTGCCGCCCTCGCCTTCCTCACCTCGCTCCGGCGCCGACTCTTCGACGATCACCGCGTCCACGCTGAGCTCGCTGCCCATGCGCAGGATCATCGCATCGCGCTGTACAAGATCACGTACCGGCAGGCGCAGTTGGTAGACGTTCAACGGCGGGATCGCCCCCACCACCTGCGCACCATATTTGTCGGCGATACGTTGCGCCTCCTCGCGCCCGTTGTGCTTTTCCTCGATCAGCAGGCTGACCAGGTCGAGGTAGGTGGTCAGGCCGTCCATGTTCCTGGCCACCTCGTGCGGGCCTGCGGCGACCACATGGCTGCGCTGGCGAGTGAGCCAGACCGGATTGCTTTTCTGCCCGCCGACCTGCAGCCACAAAGGAGCGCTCGGACCGGGCTGGTCGAGCGTGAACTCGAGCCTGTCGCCCTCGCGCAGCACGGCACTGGCAGGCAAGGCCCGGTCGCCCAGCCACACCTGTGGAGCCTGGTGCTCCAGACCTTGCGCGCGCAGGCACCAGTGCTGCGGGGCCTCGGACAGCAAATCGCCGCAGCGCTGCAACTGCTGGATGCGCGGTTCGGCGATGGCACTCTGTCCAAGAACAAGCAACAACAAAGGTAGGTAGCGCTTCATGCTGAGGGTCTGCCGTGGTCTTTTTGCTGCGACCCCAGCGCTCAGGCGATGGTTCAGCTGTTGACGATAGCCCGCGAAAGCTCCGTAGCCGCACTGCAAATTTCAAATCCCTGTGATCCAGACACGGCACAATGCTGGCAAATTTGCCATCATGTCTATTCAACCTGCGGAGACCACCAACATGCCGCTACGCCCCCTTGTCACCGCCCTGCTGCTGGCGGCCAGCCTCACCGCGCAGGCGGCCACCGAAGTCGTGCCGCTGCAGCACCGCAGCAGCGCCGAGCTGTTGCCGACCGCCCAGTCCTTTCTTGGAAAGGACGGAACCGTCAGCGCCTTCGAGAACAAATTGATCGTCAATGCCAGCCCGGAACGCATCGACGACCTGCGCGCCTTGCTACAGCAGTTGGACACTGCGCCCAAACGCCTGCTGATCAGCGTCGACAACAACGACAGCAACTACCAGGACAACCGCGGCAACGCCCGGGTCATCCAGTACGGCACCAGCAACCGCGAAGGCGGCCTGCAGCAGATCCAGGCCAGCGAAGGCCAGCCGGCGCTGATCCAGATCGGCCAGAGCATCCCCATCACCAGCACCTCGACCGATGGTTATGGACGCATCCAGAGCGACACCCAATACCGCAATGTGACCCAGGGTTTCTACGTCACGCCGAGCGTCAGCGGTGAAACGGTTCGTCTGCAAATCAGCACCAATAATGATCGAATGAGCCAGGAACGCCAGGATGTAGTGAAGGTGCAGAGTACCGACACAACTGTCTCTGGAAGGCTCGGCGAGTGGATCACCCTGGCGGGGTACAACCAGCAGAGTCAGGCCGACAATAGTCCTTCGGCCCTTACTTACAGCACCCAGCGCGGTGAAAACATGACGCTACGCGTCAAAGTCGACCTTCTCGACTGATCCCAGGCCGTTCAAGGCCTCGACCAAGGGCCTTGAAACTGACTGCAGAGTCGCATTAGACCAAAGATGTAGTAAGCCAAGAAAAGCACTACAAAACATTTGACAGGCTCTTTTCGCCAAGGGCATGATGGCCTCGCTCCCGCTAATCAGGGGCCCTGGCAAGGGCCTTCGGGACGCCCTCCCGACACCCCTGGAGGCGTCCTGTGTCTATACGGCCCACAAGGCGGTTCGACGGGATTGCGACTGCAACGAAGAAGTTGTCCCGAGGGACGGAAGCGCATCACCGCAGAACCGGCAATCGACGTCGCACCGCAGCAAGGCATCCACGAGCCAACCTGCTGGGGACACTTTCGCCTGAACTGCACCCCCTTCCCCTTCGAGCCTTCCCCGTTCGCCGCCGCACTCCCCCGGACAGGACAGCCGCCAAGCCTCTGATTCCGCGCCCTGAGCATCCGCACAACTACACTCAAGATCGATGCGACGAGGTTTATTTCCATGGCACTGACACGCGAACAGCAAATTGCAGCCCTCGAGAAAGACTGGGCCGAAAACCCGCGCTGGAAAGGCGTGACCCGTACCTACACCGCCGCCGATGTCGTTCGCCTGCGTGGCTCCCTGCAGCCGGAGCACACTTTTGCTCGTCAAGGCGCAGAAAAACTGTGGAAGCTGGTCACCCAAGGTGCCCACCCGTCCTTCCGGCCCGAAAAAGATTTCGTCAACTGCATGGGCGCCCTCACCGGCGGCCAGGCCGTGCAGCAGGTAAAAGCCGGCATTCAGGCCATCTACCTGTCCGGCTGGCAGGTAGCCGCCGACAACAACTCGGCAGAGTCCATGTACCCTGACCAGTCGCTGTACCCGGTCGACTCGGTACCGACCGTGGTCAAGCGCATCAACAACGCCTTCCGCCGCGCCGACCAGATCCAGTGGAAAGCTGGCAAGAACCCGGGCGACGATGGCTACATCGACTACTTCGCACCGATCGTGGCTGACGCCGAAGCCGGTTTCGGCGGCGTGCTGAACGCCTACGAGCTGATGAAGAACATGATCGAGGCAGGCGCCGCTGGCGTGCACTTCGAAGACCAGCTGGCCTCGGTGAAAAAATGCGGCCACATGGGTGGCAAGGTACTGGTGCCAACTCAGGAAGCCGTACAGAAGCTGGTGGCCGCGCGTCTGGCCGCTGACGTTGCGGGCGTACCGACCATCATCCTCGCTCGCACTGACGCCAACGCTGCCGACCTGCTGACCAGCGACTGCGACCCTTACGACCAGCCGTTCGTGATCGGCGAGCGTACCCGTGAAGGCTTCTACAAGGTACGTGCCGGCCTCGACCAGGCCATCGCCCGCGGCCTGGCCTACGCCCCGTACGCCGACCTGATCTGGTGTGAAACCGCCAAGCCGGACCTGGACGAAGCCCGTCGCTTCGCCGAAGCGATCAAGAAGGAGTACCCGGACCAACTGCTGTCGTACAACTGCTCGCCATCCTTCAACTGGAAGAAGAACCTGGACGATGCCACCATCGCCAAGTTCCAGCGCGAACTGTCGGCGATGGGCTACAAGCACCAGTTCATTACCCTGGCCGGCATCCACAACATGTGGCACGGCATGTTCAACCTGGCGCACGACTACGCCCGCAACGACATGACCGCCTACGTGAAACTGCAGGAGCAGGAATTCGCCGACGCCAGCAAGGGCTACACCTTCGTGGCGCACCAGCAGGAAGTGGGCACCGGCTATTTCGACGACATGACCACCGTGATCCAGGGTGGCGCTTCGTCGGTGACGGCACTGACCGGTTCGACCGAGGAAGAGCAGTTCCACTGATAGTGGATTGCTGACAGAGGCCCGGGGCTTGAGAAAGCCCCGGGCTTTCTTTTGCCTGCTGCCCCACCACTGCCTGCCCCTGCAGGCGCCTGATGTCCTGACGACGAGGCAAACCCCGAGATCAGGTCTATGCTTGAGGCAGCACAGCAAGCAAGGACTGCCACATGCCTCGTCCAAGCCAACGCCTGGATGCCCCCCTATATAAAGAAGCACAGCCCGTACCCGGCTTGCTCGATTGCGCTTCCTTGCCATTGCCGCCCGCCCCCGCCGCCCCGTCATTCGCCGAAACATTGACCCAGAGCGGTACACGAAAACGCTGCAACTGCTAGAACGAGAGTTTTTCTCATTTGCAAGTGACAAGATTGCGAATTGAACTAGACAGGTATCAGATGGCTCGGCAAACAGCGGCTCAGCCAAATGATATTAATTATCATTATTAAATTGAAGACTCGTTACGCCAACCAAGAAACATAATTAACAAATCTGATTGGAATGCCCGAAAATCAAGGCTTTCAGCGATTTACGAAAGATTTTTGTTCTTAATCCTACGAATAATTTTGCACTGGAAATTTTACTTGCCGTGGGTTTACCCATAAAATCAGCGCGATTGATTCAGCTGCGACATTTGGTCACTGCATCAGCGACACCGCGTCGCCGCTCTACTTATTTCAGACTGCAGAGCTGGGTCTCTGTATAAGGATTTCAAGCATGTCCGATTCGGCAGGACTCATCGCCCACAACTGGGGCTTTGCCATCTTCCTCCTGGGTGTCGTCGGCCTGTGTGCCTTCATGCTCGGCCTGTCCAGCCTGCTCGGCAGCAAGGCCTGGGGCCGCGCCAAGAACGAACCCTTCGAATCCGGCATGCTGCCCGTTGGCAGCGCCCGCCTGCGCCTGTCCGCCAAATTCTATCTGGTCGCGATGCTGTTCGTGATCTTCGATATCGAAGCCCTCTTTCTCTTTGCATGGTCTGTGTCCGTCCGCGAAAGCGGCTGGACCGGATTCGTCGAAGCTCTCGTTTTCATAGCAATTCTGTTGGCAGGTCTTGTCTACCTATGGCGCGTCGGTGCTCTTGATTGGGCTCCCGAAGGTCGCCGCAAGCGGCAAGCGAAGCTGAAACAATGAGGCTTTGGCAATGCAATACAATCTCACCAGAATCGATCCGGATGCGCCCAACGAGCAGTACCCGGTAGGTGATCGGGAAACCGTCACCGACCAACTGCTCGAAGACCAGGTCCACAAGAACATCTACATGGGGAAACTCGAAGATGTGCTGCGTGGCGCGGTCAACTGGGGTCGCAAGAACTCCCTCTGGCCGTACAACTTCGGCCTCTCCTGCTGCTACGTGGAAATGACCACGGCCTTCACGGCACCCCACGACATCGCCCGCTTCGGCGCCGAAGTCATCCGGGCCTCGCCGCGCCAGGCCGACTTCATGGTCATCGCCGGTACCTGCTTCGTCAAAATGGCGCCGATCATCCAGCGCCTCTACGAGCAGATGCTCGAGCCCAAGTGGGTCATCTCCATGGGTTCGTGCGCCAACTCCGGTGGCATGTACGACATCTACTCGGTCGTTCAGGGGGTCGACAAGTTCCTCCCCGTGGACGTCTATGTGCCTGGCTGCCCGCCGCGCCCCGAGGCTTTCCTGCAAGGTTTGATGCTGTTGCAGGAATCGATCGGCCAAGAACGACGCCCGCTCTCCTGGGTGGTTGGTGATCAAGGTATTTATCGTGCCGAGATGCCTGCCCAGAAAGACCTGCGTCGTGAACAGCGCATTGCGGTAACCAATCTGCGCAGCCCCGACGAAGTCTGATCCAGCGACCTGCCGCCCGCTCCCCAAGGAGCCGGCGGCCTGGCTTCATTCTCAACGTTGACCCAAAGCGACCGAGACCATGACAGCGGACACCGCTATTTTCATTCCGCCCTACAAGGCTGACGACCAAGATGTGGTCGTCGAACTGAACAACCGCTTTGGCGCCGAAGCATTCGTCGCCCAGGAAACCCGCACCGGCATGCCCGTACTCTGGGTCAAGCGCGCCCAGCTCAAGGAAGTGCTCAGCTTCCTGCGTGGCGTGGCCAAGCCCTACAGCATGCTGTACGACCTGCATGGCGTCGACGAGCGCCTGCGCACCCAACGCCGCGGCCTGCCTGCCGCCGACTTCAGCGTGTTCTACCACCTGTTGTCGGTCGAGCGTAACAGCGACGTGATGATCAAGGTGTCGCTCAGCGAGGGCGACCTGAACCTGCCGACCGTGACCGGTATCTGGCCGAACGCCAACTGGTACGAACGCGAAGTCTGGGACATGTTCGGCATCGACTTTGCCGGCCACCCGCACCTCAGCCGGATCATGATGCCGCCGACCTGGGAAGGTCACCCGCTGCGCAAGGACTACCCTGCCCGCGCCACCGAATTCGATCCCTACAGCCTCACGCTCGCCAAGCAGCAGCTTGAAGAGGAATCGGCGCGCTTCAACCCCGAGGCCTGGGGCATGAAACGCCAGGGCGCCAACGAGGACTACATGTTCCTCAACCTCGGCCCCAACCACCCTTCTGCCCACGGTGCCTTCCGTATCGTCCTGCAGTTGGACGGCGAAGAGATCGTCGACTGCGTCCCGGACATCGGCTACCACCACCGTGGTGCCGAAAAGATGGCCGAGCGTCAGTCCTGGCACAGCTTCATCCCCTATACCGACCGTATCGACTACCTCGGTGGGGTAATGAACAACCTGCCGTACGTCCTCGCGGTCGAGAAGCTGGCCGGTATCCAGGTGCCGCAGAAAGTCGACGTGATTCGCATCATGCTCGCCGAGTTCTTCCGGATCACCAGCCACCTGCTGTTCCTGGGTACCTACATCCAGGACGTCGGCGCCATGACCCCGGTGTTCTTCACCTTCACCGACCGCCAGCGCGCCTACACCGTGATCGAGGCGATCACCGGTTTCCGTCTGCACCCGGCCTGGTACCGCATCGGCGGCGTTGCCCACGACCTGCCACGCGGCTGGGACAAGCTGGTCAAGGATTTCGTCGAATGGCTGCCCAAGCGCCTGGACGAATACACCAAGGCCGCCTTGCAGAACAGCATCCTCAAGGGCCGTACCATCGGCGTTGCCGCATACAACACCAAGGAAGCCCTGGAGTGGGGTACCACCGGTGCCGGCCTGCGCGCCACCGGTTGCGACTTCGACCTGCGCAAAGCCCGTCCCTACTCCGGCTACGAGAACTTCGAGTTCGAAGTACCGCTGGCCCACAACGGCGATGCCTATGATCGCTGCATGGTCCGTGTCGAGGAGATGCGCCAGAGTATCCGCATCATCGACCAGTGCCTGCGCAACATGCCGGAAGGCCCGTACAAGGCGGATCACCCGCTGACCACGCCGCCACCGAAAGAGCGCACCCTGCAGCACATCGAGACCCTGATCACCCACTTCCTGCAAGTCTCGTGGGGCCCGGTCATGCCGGCCAACGAGTCGCTCCAGATGATCGAGGCGACCAAGGGCATCAACAGTTACTACCTGACGAGCGATGGCGGCACCATGAGCTACCGCACCCGGATCCGTACCCCGAGCTACCCGCACCTGCAGCAGATCCCTTCGGTGATCAAGGGCAGCATGGTCGCGGACCTGATCGCGTACCTGGGCAGTATCGACTTCGTTATGGCTGACGTGGACCGCTAAGCATGAACAGCACGCTTATCCAAACCGACCGTTTCGCCCTGAGCGAAACCGAGCGCTCGGCCATCGAGCACGAGATGCACCACTACGAGGACCCGCGCGCGGCGTCCATCGAAGCCTTGAAAATCGTGCAGAAGGAACGCGGCTGGGTGCCGGACGGCGCCATCTACGCGATCGGCGAAGTGCTGGGCATCCCTGCCAGCGACGTCGAGGGCGTGGCCACCTTCTACAGCCAGATCTTCCGCCAGCCGGTCGGTCGCCACATCATTCGCGTGTGCGACAGCATGGTCTGCTACATCGGCGGCCATGAATCGGTCGTCAGCCAGATCCAGAGCGAACTGGGCATCGGCCTGGGCCAGACCACCGCCGATGGCCGCTTCACCCTGCTGCCGGTGTGCTGCCTGGGCAACTGCGACAAGGCCCCCGCGCTGATGATCGACGATGACACCTTTGGCGACGTGCAGCCTGCAGGCGTCTCCAAACTGCTGGAGGGTTACGTATGACCATCACTTCCTTCGGCCCGGCCAACCGCATCGCGCGCTCGGCTGAAACCCACCCGCTGACCTGGCGCCTGCGTGATGACGGCGAGCCGGTCTGGCTGGCCGAGTACGAGTCCAAGAACGGCTACGCTGCGGCCCGCAAGGCCCTGGCCGACATGTCCGCCGACGACATCGTGCAAAGCGTCAAGGACTCCGGCCTCAAGGGTCGCGGCGGCGCAGGCTTCCCCACTGGCGTGAAGTGGGGCCTGATGCCCAAAGACGAATCCATGAACATCCGCTACCTGCTGTGCAACGCGGATGAAATGGAGCCCAACACCTGGAAAGACCGCATGCTGATGGAGCAACAGCCCCATCTGCTGGTCGAGGGCATGCTGATCAGCGCCCGCGCGCTGAAGGCGTACCGTGGCTACATTTTCCTGCGCGGCGAGTACACCACGGCAGCGAAGAACCTCAACCGCGCCATCGATGAAGCCAAGGCCGCAGGCCTGCTGGGCAAGAACATCCTGGGCTCCGGTTTTGACTTCGAGCTGTTCGTGCACACCGGTGCCGGCCGCTACATCTGCGGTGAAGAAACCGCACTGATCAACTCGCTCGAAGGCCGCCGCGCCAACCCACGCTCCAAGCCGCCCTTCCCTGCCGCTGTCGGCGTGTGGGGCAAGCCGACCTGCGTGAACAACGTCGAAACCCTGTGCAACGTCCCGGCCATCGTCGCCAACGGCAACGACTGGTACAAGTCGCTGGCCCGTGAAGGCAGCGAAGACCATGGCACAAAACTGATGGGCTTCTCCGGCAAGGTGAAGAACCCGGGTCTGTGGGAACTGCCATTCGGCGTGACCGCCCGCGAGCTGTTCGAAGACTACGCCGGTGGCATGCGCGACGGCTTCAAGCTCAAGTGCTGGCAGCCAGGCGGTGCCGGTACCGGCTTCCTGCTGCCAGAACACCTGGATGCACAGATGTACGCCGGTGGCATCGCCAAGGTCGGCACCCGCATGGGTACGGGCCTGGCCATGGCGGTCGACGACAGCATCAACATGGTCTCGCTGCTGCGCAACATGGAAGAGTTCTTCGCCCGCGAGTCGTGCGGCTGGTGCACACCATGCCGTGACGGCCTGCCATGGAGCGTGAAGATGTTGCGCGCCCTGGAGAAAGGCCAAGGCCGCGCCGAAGACATCGAGACCCTGCTGGGTCTGGTCAACTTCCTCGGCCCAGGCCGCACCTTCTGTGCTCACGCACCGGGTGCCGTGGAGCCGCTGGGCAGTGCCATCAAATACTTCCGGTCCGAGTTCGAGGCCGGTGTCGCGCCCGCTAGCGCTGCCGACACCCTGCGCCCGAACCTGGCCAAGCCGATTGTGGTCGGCGCATAACAAGATGAATCGCGGGTGGTCCGTGCCACCCGCCAGCTTGCAGGCCGGCCCGAACGATTCGCGGCCGGCCGCAAGCTCACCGATTTCCATTAGCCACGCCTGCTCACGCGGGCCAACGAAGAACTTTGAACCATGGCCACTATCCACGTAGACGGCAAAGCGCTCGAAGTCAACGGTGCAGACAACCTGTTACAGGCCTGTCTGTCGCTCGGCCTCGACATCCCTTATTTCTGCTGGCACCCGGCGCTCGGTAGCGTCGGCGCCTGCCGGCAATGTGCGGTCAAGCAGTACACCGACGAGAACGACACCCGTGGTCGTATCGTCATGTCCTGCATGACCCCTGCCTCCGACGGCACCTGGATCTCCATCGACGATGACGAGTCGAAGGCGTTCCGTGCCAGCGTCGTCGAGTGGCTGATGACCAACCACCCGCACGACTGCCCGGTGTGCGAGGAAGGCGGTCACTGCCACCTGCAGGACATGACGGTAATGACCGGGCACAATGAGCGCCGCTACCGTTTCACCAAGCGTACCCACCAGAACCAGGACCTCGGCCCGTTCATCGCCCACGAGATGAACCGCTGCATCGCCTGCTACCGCTGCGTGCGCTACTACAAGGACTACGCAGGCGGTACCGACCTGGGTGTCTATGGCGCCCACGACAACGTGTACTTCGGTCGCGTTGAAGACGGCGTGCTGGAGAGCGAGTTCTCTGGCAACCTGACCGAGGTCTGCCCGACCGGCGTGTTCACCGACAAGACCCACTCCGAGCGCTATAACCGCAAGTGGGACATGCAGTTCGCCCCGAGCATCTGCCACGGCTGCTCCAGCGGCTGCAACATCAGCCCTGGTGAGCGCTACGGCGAACTGCGCCGTATCGAGAACCGCTTCAACGGCTCGGTGAACCAGTACTTCCTGTGCGACCGTGGCCGCTTCGGCTACGGCTACGTCAACCGCAGCGACCGTCCACGCCAGCCGCTGCTGGCCGATGGCAGCAAGCTGGGCCTCGACGCCGCGCTGGACAAGGCCGCTGACCTGCTGCGCGGTCGTACCATCGTCGGCATCGGCTCGCCGCGCGCCAGCCTCGAGAGCAACTACGGCCTGCGCGAGCTGGTCGGCGCCGACTACTTCTACTCGGGTATGGAAGCCGGTGAGCTGAGCCGCGTGCGCCTGGTGCTGGAGGTGCTGAACAACAGCCCGCTGCCGGTGCCGACCCTGCGCGACATCGAAGATCACGATGCCGTGTTCGTACTCGGCGAAGACCTCACGCAAACCGCCGCCCGCGTCGCCCTGGCTGTTCGCCAGGCCACCAAGGGCAAGGCCGAGGCCATGGCCGAAGGCATGAAGGTCCAGCCATGGCTCGACGCCGCGGTGAAGAACATCGGCCAGCACGCGCTGTACCCGCTGTTCATTGCTTCGCTGGCCGAGACCAAGCTCGATGACGTCGCCGAGGAATGCGTACACGCAGCCCCTGCCGACCTCGCCCGCCTGGGCTTCGCCGTGGCCCACGCCATCGACCCGAGCGCACCCGCCGTCGAAGGCCTGGACGCCGAAGCGAAGGCGCTGGCCCAGCGCATCGCCGACGCCCTGGTCGCCGCCAAGCGCCCACTGGTAGTTGCCGGTACTTCGCTGGCTGATGCCGCACTGATCGAAGCCGCAGCCAACATCGCCAAAGCGCTCAAGCTGCGCGAGAAGAACGGTTCGCTGAGCCTGGTCGTGCCTGAGGCAAACAGCCTCGGCATGGCCATGATGGGTGGCGATTCGGTCGATGCTGCACTGGACGCCGTCATCACCGGCAAGGCCGACGCCATCGTCGTGCTGGAGAACGACCTGTACACCCGCGTGCCGGCCGCCAAGGTCGATGCTGCGCTCGCCGCTGCAAAAGTGGTGATCGTCGCCGACCACTCCAAGACCGCCACCAGCGACCGCGCCGACCTGGTCCTGCCCGCAGCGTCCTTCGCCGAAGGCGACGGCACCCTGGTCAGCCAGGAAGGCCGCGCCCAGCGCTTCTTCCAGGTGTTCGACCCGCAGTACCTGGACAGCAGCATCCAGATCCACGAAGGCTGGCGCTGGATGCACGCCCTGCGTGCCACCCTGCTGAACAAGCCGGTCGACTGGACCCAACTGGACCACGTCACCAGCGCCTGCGCCAACGCCGCACCGCAACTGGCCGGCATCGTCAACGCAGCGCCAAGCGCCGCGTTCCGCATCAAGGGCATGAAGCTTGCCCGTGAGCCGCTGCGCTACTCGGGCCGTACCGCCATGCGCGCCAACATCAGCGTTCACGAGCCGCGCACACCGCAGGACAAGGACACCGCGTTCGCCTTCTCGATGGAAGGCTACTCGGGCTCGGCCGAACCGCGCCAGCAAGTGCCATTCGCCTGGTCGCCGGGCTGGAACTCGCCGCAAGCCTGGAACAAGTTCCAGGATGAAGTCGGTGGCCACCTGCGTGCCGGTGACCCTGGCGTGCGCTTGATCGAATCGCAAGGCGATCGTCTGAACTGGTTCAACACCATCCCGGCTGCCTTCAACCCGGCGCGCGGGACCTGGACTGCCGTGCCGTTCTTCCACCTGTTCGGCAGCGAGGAGAACTCTTCGCGTGCTGCACCGGTACAGGAACGCATCCCGGCGGCCTACGTGGGCCTTGCCAAGTCCGAAGCCGACCGCCTGGGCGTCAACGACGGCGCACTGCTGAGCCTGAACGTCGCGGGCGTTTCGCTGCGCCTTCCGCTGCGCATCAATGAAGAACTGGGCGCTGGCCTGGTGGCGTTGCCCAAAGGCCTGGCCGGCATTCCGCCCGCCATCTTCGGTGCATCCGTCGAAGGCCTGCAGGAGGCAGCACAATGAGCTGGTTCACCCCCGAAGTGATCGATGTGATCATCCAGGTCGTCAAGGCTATCGTGGTGCTGCTCGCCGTGGTGGTCTGCGGCGCCCTGCTCAGCTTCGTCGAGCGCCGCCTGCTGGGCTGGTGGCAGGACCGCTACGGTCCGAACCGTGTCGGCCCGTTCGGCATGTTCCAGATCGCCGCCGACATGCTGAAGATGTTCTTCAAGGAAGACTGGAACCCGCCCTTCGTCGACAAGATGATCTTCACCCTGGCGCCGGTCGTGGCCATGAGCGCCCTGCTGATCGGCTTCTCGATCATCCCGATCACACCGGGCTGGGGCGTTGCCGACCTGAACATCGGTCTGCTGTTCTTCTTCGCCATGGCCGGCCTGTCGGTCTACGCGGTGCTGTTCGCCGGCTGGTCGTCGAACAACAAGTACGCCCTGCTGGGCAGCTTGCGGGCCTCGGCGCAGACCGTGTCGTACGAAGTGTTCCTGGGCCTGGCGCTGATGGGCGTGGTGGTACAGGTGGGCTCGTTCAACATGCGCGACATCGTTGAATACCAGGCTCAGAACCTGTGGTTCATCATTCCGCAGTTCTTCGGCTTCTGCACCTTCTTCATCGCTGGCGTCGCCGTGACTCACCGTCACCCGTTCGACCAGCCAGAAGCGGAACAGGAACTGGCCGACGGCTACCACATCGAGTATGCCGGCATGAAATGGGGCATGTTCTTCGTCGGTGAGTACATCGGCATCATCCTCATCTCGGCGCTGCTGGTTACCCTGTTCTTCGGCGGCTGGCACGGCCCGTTCGGCATCCTGCCGCAACTGCCGTTCCTGTGGTTCGCGTTGAAGACCGCGTTCTTCATCATGCTGTTCATCCTGCTGCGCGCCTCGATCCCGCGCCCGCGCTATGACCAGGTGATGGACTTCAGCTGGAAGTTCTGCCTGCCGCTGACCCTGATCAATTTGCTGGTGACCGCTGCGATCGTGCTCTACAACACGCCAGCCGTCGCGGCCCAGTGAGGATTTGACCCATGTTCAAATATATCGGCGACATCGTTAAGGGCACCGGCACTCAGCTGCGCAGCCTGGTGATGGTGTTCTCCCACGGGTTCCGCAAGCGCGACACCCTGCAATACCCCGAAGAGCCCGTGTACCTGCCGCCACGCTATCGTGGCCGCATCGTCCTCACCCGCGATCCCGACGGCGAGGAGCGCTGCGTAGCGTGCAACCTTTGCGCGGTGGCCTGCCCGGTCGGCTGCATCTCGTTGCAGAAAGCCGAGACCGAGGATGGCCGTTGGTATCCCGAGTTCTTCCGCATCAACTTCTCGCGTTGCATCTTCTGCGGCCTGTGTGAAGAGGCGTGCCCGACCACCGCGATCCAGTTGACCCCGGATTTCGAAATGGCCGAGTTCAAGCGTCAGGACCTGGTGTACGAGAAAGAAGATCTGCTGATCTCCGGCCCCGGCAAGAACCCTGACTACAACTTCTACCGTGTTGCGGGTATGGCCATCGCTGGCAAGCCGAAAGGCTCTGCGCAGAACGAAGCCGAGCCGATCAACGTGAAGAGCTTGCTCCCATAAGGACAGAAAGATGGAATTCGCTTTCTACTTCGCATCCGGGATCGCCGTGGTCTCCACCCTTCGGGTGGTGACCGGCACAAACCCCGTGCACGCCCTGCTCTACCTGATCATTTCGCTGATCTCCGTGGCGATGATCTTCTTCTCCCTGGGTGCGCCGTTCGCCGGCGCCCTGGAAGTGATCGCCTACGCTGGCGCCATCATGGTGCTGTTCGTCTTCGTGGTGATGATGCTCAACCTGGGGCCGGCTTCGGTCGCCCAGGAGCGTGGCTGGCTCAAGCCGGGCATCTGGGCAGGGCCGGTGATCCTCGCCGCCCTGCTGCTGCTGGAGCTGCTGTACGTGCTGTTCGCCAATCCGAGCGGTGCTGCCATCAGCGGTACCACGGTTGACGCCAAGGCCGTCGGCATCAGCCTGTTCGGCCCCTACCTGCTGGTGGTCGAACTGGCCTCGATGCTGCTGCTGGCCGCGGCCGTCACCGCCTTCCACCTGGGCCGCAACGAGGCGAAGGAGTAAATCATGGGTGCTATCCCTCTCGAGCATGGTCTGGCGGTCGCCGGCATCCTGTTCTGCTTAGGTCTGGTCGGCCTGATGGTCCGCCGCAACATCCTCTTCGTGCTCATGAGCCTGGAAGTCATGATGAACGCCGCAGCCCTGGCGTTCATCGTCGCCGGTGCCCGTTGGGTCCAGCCCGACGGTCAGGTGATGTTCATTCTGGTGATCAGCTTGGCAGCCGCCGAGGCCAGCATTGGCCTGGCAATCCTGCTGCAGCTGTATCGCCGCTTCCACACTCTCGACATCGATGCTGCCAGTGAGATGCGCGGATGAACCTTCTCTTCCTGACTTTCGTCTTTCCCCTGATCGGCTTCCTGCTGCTGTCGTTCTCGCGCGGGCGGTTCTCGGAGAACCTGTCCGCCCTGATCGGCGTCGGTTCGGTCGGCCTCTCGGCCGCGACCGCCGCCTACGTGATCTGGCAGTTCAACGTCGCGCCGCCTGAAGGCGGTGCGTACAGCCAGCTGCTGTGGCAGTGGATGTCGGTGGACGGCTTCGCGCCGAATTTCACCCTGTACCTGGACGGCCTGTCGGTCACCATGCTCGGCGTGGTCACCGGCGTAGGCTTCCTGATCCACCTGTTCGCCTCCTGGTACATGCGTGGCGAAGCCGGTTACTCGCGCTTCTTCTCGTACACCAACCTGTTCATCGCCAGCATGCTGTTCCTGATCCTGGGCGATAACCTGCTGTTCATCTACTTCGGCTGGGAAGGTGTAGGCCTGTGCTCCTACCTGTTGATCGGTTTCTACTACAGCAACCGCAACAACGGTAACGCGGCACTGAAGGCCTTCATCGTCACCCGCATCGGCGACGTGTTCATGGCCATCGGCCTGTTCATCCTGTTCGCCCAACTGGGTACGCTGAACGTCCAGGAACTGCTGGTGCTGGCACCGCAGAAATTCCAGGCGGGCGACACCTGGATGGTTCTGGCCACCCTGATGCTGCTCGGTGGTGCGGTCGGTAAATCGGCCCAGCTCCCGCTGCAGACCTGGCTGGCCGACGCGATGGCTGGCCCGACCCCGGTTTCGGCACTGATCCACGCCGCGACCATGGTCACCGCAGGCGTCTACCTGATCGCCCGTACCCACGGCCTGTTCACCCTGGCGCCGGACATCCTGCACCTGGTTGGCGTAGTGGGTGGCATCACCCTGGTACTGGCCGGCTTCGCCGCGCTGGTGCAGACCGACATCAAGCGTATCCTCGCCTACTCCACCATGAGCCAGATCGGCTACATGTTCCTCGCCCTGGGCGTTGGCGCATGGGATGCGGCGATCTTCCACCTGATGACCCACGCCTTCTTCAAGGCCCTGCTGTTCCTTGCCTCCGGTGCGGTGATCGTTGCCTGCCACCACGAGCAGAACATCTTCAAGATGGGCGGCCTGTGGAAGAAGCTGCCACTGGCTTACGCCAGCTTCGTGGTCGGTGGTGCTGCGCTGGCCGCCCTGCCGATCCTGACCGTGGGCTTCTACTCCAAGGACGAGATCCTCTGGGAAGCCTTCGCCAGCGGCAACACCAACCTGCTGTACGCAGGCCTGGTCGGCGCGTTCATGACCTCGCTGTACACCTTCCGCCTGATCTTCATCGCCTTCCACGGCGAAGCGAAGACCGAAGCCCACGCTGGCCACGGCATCAGCCACTGGCTGCCGCTGGGCGTGCTGATCGTGCTGTCGACCTTCGTCGGCGCCTGGATCCACCCGCCGCTGGCAGGCGTGCTGCCTGAGAGCGCCGGTCACGCCGGTGGCGAAGCCAAGCACTCGCTGGAGATCGCCTCGGGCGCCATCGCCATCGCCGGTATCCTGCTGGCTGCGGTGCTGTTCCTGGGCAAACGTCGCCTGGTCACCGCGATCGCCAACAGCAGCATCGGTCGCGTCCTGTCCGCCTGGTGGTTCGCCGCCTGGGGCTTCGACTGGATCTACGACAAGCTGTTCGTCAAACCTTACCTGCTGATCAGCCACATCCTGCGCAAGGACCCGGTTGACCGCGGTATCGGCCTGATTCCTCGCATGGCTCGCGGCGGCCACGTCGCCATGAGCAAGACCGAGACCGGTCAGCTGCGCTGGTACACCGCCTCTATCGCCGTAGGTGCCGTGCTCGTGCTCGGCGCCGTGGTAGTGGCCGCGGTATGACCATGAATATTGCGAACCTCGCGAACCTTGCGACTCTGCGAAAGGAAACGAACCCGTCATGATTCTGCCTTGGCTGATCCTGATCCCCTTCATCGGCGGCTTCCTGTGCTGGCTGGGTGAGCGCTTCGGCGCCACCCTGCCGCGCTGGATCGCGCTGCTGACCATGTCCCTGCTGCTCGGTATCGGCCTGTGGCTGTGGGGCACCGGTGACTACACCCTCGCCCCCGCCCCGGGCGCCGAACCTGCCTGGGCTGTGGAATACAAAGTCCAGTGGATCCAGCGCTTCGGCATCAGCATCCACCTGGCCCTGGACGGCCTGTCGCTGCTGATGATCCTGCTCACCGGCCTGCTCGGTGTGCTGTCGGTGCTGTGCTCGTGGAAAGAGATCCAGCGCCACGTCGGCTTCTTCCACCTCAACCTGATGTGGATCCTCGGCGGCGTGGTCGGTGTGTTCCTGGCGCTGGACCTGTTCCTGTTCTTCTTCTTCTGGGAAATGATGCTGGTGCCGATGTACTTCCTCATCGCGCTCTGGGGTCACAGCTCGGCAGATGGCAAGAAGACGCGGATCTACGCGGCGACCAAGTTCTTCATCTTCACCCAGGCCAGCGGCCTGATCATGCTGGTGGCGATCCTTGGTCTGGTGCTGGTCAACTACAACGCCACCGGGGTGATCACCTTCAACTACAGCGACCTGCTCAAGGCACAGCTGCCCCCAGGTGTCGAATACCTGCTGATGCTGGGCTTCTTCATCGCCTTCGCGGTCAAGCTGCCAGTGGTTCCGTTCCACTCCTGGCTGCCTGACGCCCACGCCCAGGCGCCGACTGCAGGCTCCGTCGACCTCGCCGGCATCCTGCTGAAGACTGCCGCCTACGGCCTGCTGCGCTTCGCCCTGCCGCTGTTCCCGAACGCCTCGGCCGAGTTCGCGCCGATCGCCATGACCCTGGGCCTGATCGGTATTTTCTACGGCGCCTTCCTGGCCTTCGCCCAAACCGACATCAAGCGCCTGATCGCCTTCTCCAGCGTCTCGCACATGGGCTTCGTGCTGATCGGTATCTATTCCGGCAGCCAGCAGGCCCTGCAGGGTGCGGTGATCCAGATGCTGGCCCACGGCCTGTCGGCTGCGGCGCTGTTCATCCTGTCCGGCCAGCTGTACGAGCGTCTGCACACCCGTGACATGCGCCAGATGGGCGGCCTGTGGCACCGCATCGCGTATCTGCCAGCCATCAGCCTGTTCTTCGCCGCCGCGTCGCTGGGCCTTCCGGGCACCGGCAACTTCGTCGGCGAGTTCCTGATCCTGATCGGCAGCTTCGCCCACGTGCCATGGATCACCGTGATCGCCACCACCGGCCTCGTGTTCGGCTCGGTCTACTCGCTGATCATGATCCACCGCGCCTACTTCGGTCCGGCCAAAGCCGACACCGTGCTGGCCGGCATGGACGGACGCGAGCTGATCATGGTGCTGGGCCTGGCGGTGCTGCTGATCGTGCTGGGCGTCTACCCGCAGCCGTTCCTCGACACCTCTGCCGCCACCATGAGCGGTGTGCAGCAGTGGCTCGGTTCCGCTTTCACTCAACTC
Organism: Pseudomonas sp. S44; assembly: GCF_016624805.1. Classification (NCBI taxonomy): domain Bacteria; kingdom Pseudomonadati; phylum Pseudomonadota; class Gammaproteobacteria; order Pseudomonadales; family Pseudomonadaceae; genus Pseudomonas; species Pseudomonas sp. S44. The sequence continues at coordinate 43,589 of NZ_JACVTY010000029.1, read as the reverse complement.
GCTTCGGCCCGGTAAGAGCGCTATGGAATTCACCACTCAACACTTCATCGCATTGGCGCCGATGCTGATCACCACCATCACCACGGTGGTGGTGATGCTGGCGATCGCCTGGAAGCGCAACCACTCGCAGACCTTCCTGCTGTCCACCGTGGGCCTGAACCTGGCCCTGCTGTCGATCCTGCCGGCACTGAAAGTCGCACCGCTGGCGGTCACCTCGCTGGTGACCATCGACAAGTTCGCCTGCCTGTACATGGCGATCATCCTGGTGGCCACTCTGGCCTGCGTTACCCTCGCCCACGCCTACCTGGGCGAGGGCTCCAAGGGCTTCCCGGGCAACCGTGAAGAACTCTACCTGCTGCTGCTGATGTCGGCGCTGGGGGGCCTGGTGCTGGTCAGCGCCAACCACCTGGCAGGCCTGTTCATCGGCCTGGAGCTGCTGTCGGTGCCGGTCTATGGCCTGGTAGCTTATGCGTTCTTCAACAAGCGCTCGCTGGAAGCCGGCATCAAGTACATGGTGCTCTCGGCTGCAGGTTCGGCCTTCCTGCTGTTCGGCATGGCCTTGCTCTACGCCGATGCCGGCGCCCTGACCTTCGACCAGCTGGGCAAGGCCCTGGCCGCCACCAGCATGCCAAGCCTGCTGGCCCAGCTGGGCCTGGGCATGATGCTGGTAGGCCTGGCCTTCAAGCTGTCGCTCGTGCCTTTCCACCTGTGGACGCCGGACGTGTACGAAGGTGCTCCGGCACCGGTCGCCGCCTTCCTGGCCACCGCCAGCAAGGTTGCGGTATTCGCCGTGGTCGTGCGCCTGTTCATGCTCTCCCCTGCCGCCAGCAGTGGCGTGCTGAGCACCGTACTGGCAGTGATCGCCGTCGCCTCGATCCTGGTCGGTAACCTGCTGGCGCTGACCCAGAGCAACCTCAAGCGTCTGCTGGGTTACTCGTCCATCGCCCACTTCGGTTACCTGGTCATCGCCCTGGTGGCGAGCAAGGGTCTGGCACTGGAGGCCATGGGCGTGTACCTGGTCACCTACGTGATCACCAGCCTGGGCGCCTTCGGCGTGATCACCCTGATGTCCTCGCCGTACGCCGGCCGTGACGCCGACGCGCTGTACGAGTACCGCGGCCTGTTCTGGCGCCGTCCGTACCTGACCGCGGTACTGACCGTGATGATGCTGTCGCTGGCCGGTATCCCGCTGACTGCAGGCTTCATCGGCAAGTTCTACATCATCGCCACCGGCGTCGAATCGCACCTGTGGTGGCTGGTCGGTGCTCTGGTGATCGGCAGCGCCATCGGCGTGTACTACTACCTGCGGGTCATGGTGACCCTGTACCTGGTAGAGCCGAACCTGCGTCGTCACGATGCGCCGCTGAAGTGGGAACAGCGTACCGGCGGCGTCATGCTGCTGGCCGTTGCGATCCTGGCCTTCGTGCTGGGTGTATACCCGCAGCCGTTGCTGGAACTGGTTCAGCAGGCTGGCCTGCACCTGGTGGGCTGATCCGTTCTGCGCTGTATCAAGACACCCCGCCTCGGCGGGGTGTCTTGTTTCTGGCACCGGTAAAACCGGCCACCGCCTTCAACCACAGCGAGCACGGTCCCGCGCCGGGCATTCAGCTCGGTGCAGATTCAACGCGGTATTGATAATGCCGATGTGGCTGAACGCCTGGGGAAAATTCCCCAGCATTCGCTGCCCGAGCGGATCGTACTGCTCGGCCAGCAGGCCCACGTCGTTGCACAACCCGGTCAGGCGGTCATACAAGGCCTGCGCCTGGGCCTGACGCCCCAGCAGCACATACACGTCAGCCAACCAGAACGAACACACCAGGAAGGTCCCCTCCCCAGGCGCAAGGCCATCGCTGCAACTGTCGCTGTCGTAGCGCAGCAACAAACCATTCTTCAGCAGACGATGCTCGATCTGTTCCAGCGTCCGCAAGAAGCGCGGATCTTCCGCTGGCAGAAAACCGGTCAGGGCAATCTGCAACAAGCTGGCATCGAGCTCGCTCGAACCATAGGCCTGCACGAAGTACTGCCCACCAGCGTCCAGCCCCTGCTCGCACACCTCTCGGTGAATCTGCTCGGCTACCTGACGATAATGCGTGCCCCGTTCGCGATCCTCCTCGGTGGTTTCAGCCAGACTCGCCGCACGGTCGAACGCAACCCAGGCCATCACCTTCGAATGCACGAACTGTTGGCGTCCGCCACGCACCTCCCAGATTCCTTCGTCGGGCTCGCGCCAGATGCGCTCCACATACGGCATGATCAACCGGGCGATTGCGGCACTGCGAGGGTGGCGGGGCAGCCCGCCCTTGATCGCCTGGGCCATGGCATCGGCCACCTCACCATAGATATCCAGCTGGCGCTGCCCGGAGGCTGCGTTGCCGATGCGCACCGGGCTTGAGCGTTCATAGCCGGCCAGCCAGGGCAAGGTGAATTCGGCCAGGTCGCGCTCGCCTGCCAGGCCATACATGATCTGCATCTGCTCCGGGTTACCGGCCACCGAACGCAGCAGCCATTCGCGCCAGGCCTGCGCTTCATCGAAGTACCCCAGGTTCATGAACGCCAGCAGGGTCATGGTGGCGTCCCGTAACCAGCAATAGCGATAGTCCCAGTTACGCTCGCCACCAATGCGCTCGGGCAGCGAGGTGGTGGCCGCAGCGACGATCCCGCCGGTGGGCGCATAGGTCAGCGCCTTGAGGGTCAACAGCGAGCGACGCACCAGAGCGCTGTGCGGCCCCATGTCAGGGCAGCGGGCAGCGAAGTCCTGCCAGAGCTCCAGGGTGCGTGCGAGCGCCTGATCGGCGTCGAAATCCGGCGTGTCGGGCAGGTGCGAGGGTTGATGACGCAAGGCGAACACCTGCCGCTCGCCCGCGCCCACATGAAAGCGGCAGACGCTGTGATGGTCCATTGCATGCAACCCGACCGTGCTACGCAGGATCAGCCGGTCGGGGCCGGCAACGGCACTGAGGGTCAGTGGATCGAGCCGCTCCACCCAGGGAACACTGCGGCCATAGTCGAAGCGCAGCACCAGATCGAGCTCGAATCGGGTCTGCCCCGAAAGACCTTCGACGATGCGTAGCACGGCGTTGTCTTCACCCAGGGGCATGCAGTCGAGTACCCGGGCACGGCCGCTGGCAGTGGTCCAGGTGGTTTCCAGTACCAGGGTATCGCCCAGGTACTGCCGGCTGCACTGCTCCACCGGGTCACTGGGCGCCAGGCGCCAGCGACCATTTTCTTCATTGCCGAGCAAGGCGGCGAACACCGCCGGGGCGTCGAAACGGGGCAGGCACAGCCAGTCGATCGAACCATCGCGGCTGACCAGGGCTGCGCTACGGCAGTTGCCAAGCAGGGCATAGTCTTCGATGTGCGCGGGCATTGGAGCTCCTTGGATTGAGGCTTGGGTTCGCTCTGTTGTTTGTGACCACAACCGAGCACGCTTTGCGCCCCTCGCCCGAATCCTGCAGTACATCAACGACGTCGCCCCCCTGGCCTGCTACTGTTCTCCCCAGCCCCAACCCGTGAAGGATCACCCTGCCCCATGTCTTCCGACCTGCTCCTGGTCCTCGGCCTGCTGGCCATCGTCGTCACCCTGTTCATCCTCAACCGCCCGCGCATGGATGTGGTTGCCCTGTTGGTGATCCTGTTTCTGCCGCTGTCCGGTATCCTCACCGTCGAGCAGGCCCTGGCCGGCTTCAGCGATCCCAACGTGGTGCTGATCGCCGCGCTGTTCGTGATCGGCGAAGGCTTGGTGCGCACCGGCATCGCCTACCGCATCGGCGACTGGATGAGCGAGCGCGCCGGCAACAGCGAGGCACGCTTGCTGGTGCTGTTGATGGTCGCAGTCGCCGGGCTTGGCTCAGTAATGAGTTCGACCGGGGTGGTGGCGATTTTCATCCCGGTGGTGCTGAGCATCGCTGCGCGTCAAAAGCGCTCGCCAAGCCGCCTTATGATGCCGCTGAGCTTCGCCGGCCTGATCAGCGGCATGCTCAGCCTGGTGGCGACGCCACCGAACGTGGTGGTGCACAGCGAGCTGGTACGCCATGGGCTGGAGGGCTTCAACTTCTTCAGTTTCACCCCGTTCGGCCTGGTCATCCTGGTGCTGGGTGTGGGCTACATGTTGCTGACCCGCCGCTGGCTCAACGGCGAGGTGCGCAAGGACGGCCGCAGCGAAAGCCGTCGCACCCTGCTCGACCTGGTGCTGGACTACAAACTCAGCGGCCGCGAGCGGCGGCTGCGCATTCGTCCACATTCGCCGCTGATCGGCCATACCCTTGGCGAACTCGAATTACGTACCCGCCATGGCGCCAATGTGGTCGGCATCGAGCGCCAGCACAAATTCACCACCCGGGTGATCGCCGCCGACTCCGGCACCTTGCTGCAACAGGGCGATGTGCTGCTGCTCGACCTCTTCGCCAATCGCGACGATCTGCGCAGCCTGTGCCAGACCATGCAACTGGAACCCCTGCACTTCAAGGCCGCCTACTTCATCGATCAATCGCAGGAAGTGGGCATGGCCGAGGTCTCGCTGCCGCCCGGTTCGCAACTGATCGGCAAGACGATCCTGGAGCTGGCCTTTCGCAGTCGCTACGGCCTCAATGTGGTCGGCCTGCGCCGCGAGCAGAACGCGGTCGATGAGCAACTGGTGGAAGAGAAACTGCGCCTGGGCGATACCCTGCTGGTCATCGGCCCCTGGAAGGCCGTGCGCCAGCTGCAAAGTCAGCCGCGCGATTTCCTGGTACTCAGCCTGCCAGCCGAAGTCGATCAGGTGGCGCCTGCGCGCGCCCGTGCTCCGCACGCCTTGCTGAGCCTGGCGGTGATGGTCGGACTGATGGTCAGCGGCCTGGTACCCAATGTCCTCGCTGCGCTGATCGGCTGCCTGTTGATGGGCGCCGGGCGCTGTATCGACATGAACAGCGCCTACCGCGCGATCCATTGGCAAAGCCTGGTACTGATCGTCGGCATGCTGCCCTTCGCCCTGGCCCTGCAGAAGACCGGCGGCATCGACCTGGCCGTCACCGGGCTGGTCGGCCTGCTCGGCGGCGCCGGCCCGCTGGCCATCCTGGCCTGCCTGTTCGCCCTCACCGCAGTGATCGGGCTGTTCATCTCCAATACGGCTACGGCAGTGCTCATGGCTCCGGTTGCAATCAGCACGGCGCAACAGCTGGGGATGTCACCGTACCCCTTCGCCATGACCGTGGCCCTGGCCGCCTCGGCAGCCTTCATGACGCCGGTGTCCTCGCCGGTCAATACCCTGGTGCTCGGCCCGGGCCAGTACCGCTTCGCCGACTTCGTCAAGATCGGTGTGCCCTTCACCCTTCTGGTGATGGGAGTGACCGTGGTGATGGTGCCCTGGTTCTTCGGGTTGCAGTGAGCCGGCTGAAAACCTGTACCAAACCTGAAATATCAGGGAGGATCGGCACAAACTAATATCCAATTGACATCAATTCGTTTCATGAACCACACTGCAAGGCATGTGTCCCAGGTGTTCGCTGTAGTCGTCCTGGATTACGTTTCCGCTTGTCGGTCGAGCCCATGGTGTTTTCAGCCCAGTCGCGCCTGCTGCCTCCGTTGATCCTGTTTGGCCTGACCTTCGCCCTGACGCTGGGCGGCATCCTGGCCAGGCCGATCGAATCCCTGTCGCTGTTCTGGCCGGTCAATGCGGTGTTGGCCGGGGTTCTGCTGCGCCATCCCCGCCAGGGCAGTATCCTGGGCGTGGCCCTGATGTACCTGGCGATGGTCAGTGCTGATCTGATCTGTGGCAGCGAGTGGCGCCCGGCCCTGTGGTTCAACCTGTGCAACGTCGGTGCGATCGTCACTCTCTGGCGTCTGCTGGCGCACTTGCCCCGCTCCCACCGGCGCCTGCGTACACCTCACGGCGTACTGCGCGTGTTCGCTGCCTGTGCCGCAGGGGCCGTGGTGGCTGCGAGCCTCGCCTGCGTGATGGCCGCGCCCTGGTTCGATCAGTCATTGCGCGCCACCTGGCTGGCCTGGTTCAGCGAACAGTTCTCCACCAGCGTACTCGTGCTGCCGATCATGCTCACTGCGCCGTCGCTACCGGCCCTGGTGCGCAGCGGAGGGCTGCCTGTGCGACTGGCACCCTTGCTGGTGCTGCTGGCGTCGCTGGTGCTCAGTATCGTTTTCGGCGGCCCTGGCGCAATCGCCTTCCCCATTTCTGCGCTGCTGTGGTGCGCCCTGAGCTATTCCCCCTTCATGCTTTCGTTGCTGTCCCTGACAGCGGGCAGCACCCTCATCGTTGCCGTGGCCCAGAACCTGATGCATTTCAGCGTGCCGCAGAGCGAGCCTGGCGTCACTGCGCTGATGTCGGCTCGCCTGGGCATCGCCATGCTGGTGCTCGGGCCGCTGGTGGTGGCCTGTGTGAGTAATGCCAACCGTGCCCTGCTGTCGCGCCTGGCGCACCAGGCGACCATCGATCACCTGACCGGCGCCCTGACCCGCAGCGCCTTCGCTCGCCAGGCCAACGCCCTGCTCGAAGGCCGGCAGCAGCATGCCCAGGCGCTGCCGCTGACCTTGATGATGCTCGATATCGACTACTTCAAGGCCATCAATGATCGCCATGGCCACGCTGTCGGCGACCACGTCCTGCGCCAATGCGCCAGGGTACTGCAGGACCAGCTGCACGACGGCGAGCTGTTCGCTCGCCTGGGTGGCGAGGAGTTCGTCATCGTCGTTCCGGGGCTGGCTCCCGAGCAGGCCGCGTTCACTGCCGAGCGTCTGCGCCGGGCCGTGCAGGACCTGCAGATGGTGCAAGGCGAGGTGCCACTGCGTATCACCGTGAGCATCGGTGTCAGTGGCTGCAACGATAGCCAACCGATAGCCGACCTTGATGCCTTGCTGGCCGACGCCGACCAGGCGCTGTATCGCGCCAAGGCCCATGGCCGCAATCGTGTCGAGCAGGCCCAGCGCCAGGTCGTCTGAGTCAGCCGATCAGGTCCCACGAAAGCTTGCCGATCAGCACGCACAGCAGCACCAGGAACAGCCCGCGCACGAACCCTGCCCCCTTGCGTACCGCCAGCCAGGTACCCGTCAAAGCCCCCAGGATGTTGAACACCGCCATCGGCAATGCAATGGCCCACAGCACGTTACCCGAGGGAACGAAGAACACCAGCGCTGCGAGATTGGTGGCGATGTTCACAAGCTTGGCCGACGCCGAGGCGTGGAGAAAATCCAGGGCGAAAAAGCGGATGAACAGGAAGATCAGGAAGCTGCCCGTGCCAGGGCCGAACAGACCGTCATAGAAACCGATGGCACCGCCGATCAGTACCGCCAGGCACTGTTCCCTGCGGCCGATGCGCGTCGGTGTGTGCACGGCACCGAAGTCCTTCTTGCAGAACGTGTAGATCGCCATCAATACGATCAGCACCAGCACCGCTGGGCGCATCACGCTGGGAGGGACCAACGATACGGTCGCAGCCCCGACGAACGACATCACAAAGGCACTGGCCATCGCCGGCACGATCAGCCCCCAGTCGAGACTGACCTTGCGAATGAACGAGCGCGCAGCGAAAGCCGTGCCGCACACCGACGCGAACTTGTTGGTGCCCAGCAGCGCTGCCGGTTGAGCACCGGGCAATACATTGAACAATGCAGGAATCTGGATCAGCCCGCCGCCGCCGACCGCAGCATCGATCAATCCGGCAGCGAAAGCGAACAGGGACAACAGGACGATATCCGTCATTTGAAAGGTTCCAGGCAGGGAGAGCGTGCGCAAAGCCTAATCAAATGGCCGCACCTGTGTTGAAATGCCATATTGCACAAACCGCAATGAGGAACTCGCCATGGCATTGGACATGCTGCGCGAAATACAAGCCTTCGTCAGCGTCGCCCACAAGCGCAGCTTCGTTGCCGCCGCCCGCGCGCTGGGGCGCTCCCCCAGCGCCGTAACCCGCGCGGTGCAAGCACTGGAGGACAACGCTGGCACCCGCCTGCTCAATCGCAGTGCCAATGCCGTTACCCTGACCGAAGCCGGTGAACACCTGCTGCCACATGCACAACGCTTGCTGGAGGTGCAACGTGATGCCGCCGATGAGCTGGCGGCGCTGAGCGGTTCGGCACAAGGCTGGATCCGCTTCGCAGTGCCCGAGCTGTTAGGCCAGAAAGTACTGCCAGCGGTACTCGCCGACTTTTCCCAGCGTCACCCCCAGGTAACCCTGGACGTACAGTTCGTCGACCAGGCTCTGGACCCGGTGCAAGGCAAGTTCGATTTCGTCGTGCGCGGCGCCTTTCCCCAGTCAAGCGAACTGATCGGCTACCCACTGTGGAACTACCGCCGCCACCTGTACGCCAGCCCGGCGTACCTGCAGCAACACGGCTTGCCACTGGAACCCGAGGAGTTGAGCGGCCATGCGCTGATCCTGCACACCGCTCCGCGCATCCTCAAGGCTTGGCATTTCTGCCGCGACGGCCAGATCACCAGCCTGCGACCACGTCCGCGCCTGCGTCTGTCCGCTGGCACTGCGGTGTATCAAAGCGCGCTGGCAGGCGCCGGCATCGCCCGCCTCGCCGACTGGCTGGGCGAACCACAAGTGCAGGCCGGGCGCTTGCTGCGGGTATGTCCGGCGTATCACCTGACCTCCAGCAGCGGCCAGGATCCACAGATGCATGCGCTCTATCCGCCAGGCGAACAACCGGCTCGGGTCCGTGAACTGCTGCAGGCGCTGCGGCGTGCGCGTCCCTGACCCTCAGATGGTGCTGTACAAATTCTGCTCAATTTAACAAAGGCCGCTTCACTCCTGGCTTGTAGCGTTTTATCCACAGACCTACCCACGCTTTTTGTGGACAGAATTCCGAGGCCAGATAACGACTTATCGCACACGCACCAGTGCAGCATTTGCCAGCTTGACCAATTCGATCCACTCGCCAACGTTGATCGCCCCGGCCTGCTCGAGTTGTTCGGCACAGACCAGTGCCTGCTCGTAATCCCGTTCGCTGGCGATACCTGTGCCAACGAACCGCTCCCGCCACTCCAGCATCGCTGCAGTGCCCTTCTTGCTTTCCATGTACGACTCCGAGACAGGTGGGCTGCCGTCAAGCCAAAACTCCAGACGCCCCCACGCTCAGGGGCCGAAAACGGCCGCGGGAGATTACACGAGCGGTCATCAAACAAGAATAAATATCAACAAGAAGCCGACGGAAAGTCGATGAGAGGCGTAGCAGGAGGTAAAACGCATCGAGCCCGTCTCACGGGTAGACGGGCTCGGGAAAGTTGGACGGGCATTTCAGCCCGGCGGGATGGTACCCAGCAAGCCGATCAGGATCGTCAGCATCAGGAAACCACCCAGGAACAACGCAAGCTTGCCCATTGGAACCTCGACAAAGTGGGGACTGAACGGCAGAGCTGCCCGTCAGGGATACGGTGCAGCCGCGCTCGCCCAGCGCATACCGCTTCGTACGGCTGGGCTTGAGGGGCATTGTCAGGCCTTGGCTGATACGGTTACAGATTCAGGTTGCTGGAAAAAAAGCATATCAGATTGATCGTTCAGTCCACTGTCGCAACTTTTCCAACGGCAACCACCCCAGCTCACCGTTGCGCTGGCGCCGACACCAGAGCCAGCCGTTCAAGCGCCGCAGCCCCACCATCACCTGCCCGGGATCAGCGTCCAGCTCATAGGCCGAGTACGACTCCAGTGCCCGCCCCTGGCCAACACCCAGCCGCTCGATCAGTTGCCCCGGTACCCAGCCTGGCTCTTGCCCCTCACAACTGCACAGGTACCAGTCCTGCCAGTCTTCCTCGCCCTCGTAACGCTGCCCGATCTGCAACAACGTCCCTCGGGCGAAGCTGATGGGTCGAGGGTATTCACTGCGATGGCTTTCGATCACCACGTATTTCATATGCCGCTCCCTGGCTATAGAAGAATCAGTCCTGGCAGTCGTTCAGAGGCTCATGACCATTTCATGCCAAGCCATGCCACCGTGATCGGAACTGGAGGGTTTTACGTACTCGTATCCCATCTTTTCGTACAACCCTACATGCTGGTCTTTGCACATCAGGTGAATGGTCGCCTTGCCACGTTCACGCATCTGCGTGATGAAGCGCGTCATCAGTTGCCCGGCGAAACCACGCCCCTGAAACGACGGATCGACCACCACCGACATGATCACCACATTGGGCGCCTGAGCATCGTGCCCGACCAGTTCCTTGAACGCCTCATCGGACATCACCACCTCGTGGGCACAACCACCGTTGATGAAACCCACCACTTGGCCGTCCAGTTCCAGCACCAGGAAACCCTCCGGGTACTGGTCGATGCGCGTGGCAATCTTCTCCCGCGTGGCCGCTTCGTCGCCCTCGTAGGCGGTGGTTTCGATGTGATAGCAGCGGTCCACATCCGAAGGCGTGGCGGGGCGGAAAACAGGCGTATTCATGGGGTAGGTCCGCGTCTCGATAAGCAGAGGACGACATCCTAACCGCAGCGGCTCAGCTTCGCACCGCGATCACACGTCACACCCCGCTTAACCGAGCATTACCTGTGCACCACGCCTTTGTATGTTTACGTATCAAAACCCAGCGCAGATACGTAGGAAAACCACACCCAACATCATCAGACACATCCTTGATACACCCCGACATTTTACTGGTGCCACCCCCGCACCACGGCCAAGCCAAGGAAATGTCCATGTCCAGCCCTCACCGTTTCAGATACCCCGCCCTGCTCGCCGCCGTACTGATGCCGCTGAGCCTCGTTGCCACAGGCGCAGCCTTCGCCGCCGACCCAACGCCTGCTACCCCTAGCAAGCAAACCGCACACGACACCTTTGGCCCGCTCAAGCACATCAAGGCCGGCGTGCTGGATGTCGCCTACGTCGAACAGGGCCCCGCCGACGGTCCCGTAGTCATCCTCCTGCACGGCTGGCCCTATGACATCCACAGCTTCGAAAGCGTGACGCCCCTGCTCGCTGCCAAGGGCTATCGCGTCCTGGTGCCCTATGTTCGCGGATACGGCGACACCCGCTTCCTCTCCGACAAGACACCTCGCAACGCTCAACCCTTGGCCCTGGCCAGCGATGTGATCGCCTTCATGGACGCCCTGCACGTGCAAAAGGCCGTGCTCGCGGGCTTCGACTGGGGTGCGCGCAGCGCCGACATCGTTTCGGCCCTGTGGCCCGAGCGGGTCAAGGCGCTGGTCTCGGTCAGCGGCTACCTCATCAGCAGCCAGGAGGCCGCCAAGACCCCGCTGCCGCCCAGTGCCGAGCTGCGATGGTGGTACCAGTTCTACTTCGCCACAGAGCGCGGCCGTGCCGGGTATGAAAAGAATCGTCATGACTTCGCCAAGCTGATCTGGCAGCTCGCCTCGCCGAAGTGGGCATTCGACGATGCCACCTTCGATCGCAGTGCCAAGGCGCTGGACAACCCTGATCAGGTGGCGATCACAGTCAACAACTACCGTTGGCGCCTGGGCCTGGCGCAGGGCGAGACTCAATACGACCCGCTGGAAGCGAAACTGGCCAAGTTCCCCGCAATCACGGTACCGACCATCACCCTCGAAGGCGACGCCAACGGCGCACCACATCCGCCGGCAGACGGCTATCGGCAACGTTTTACCGGGAAGTACGAGCATCGCCTGCTGACCGGCGGGATCGGCCATAACCCACCGCAGGAGGCACCTGCCGCCTTCGCACAGGCGGTGGTGGATGCCGACCACCTTTGACCGGCCCTGGCACATCCGCACAAAGCCCTGGCATGCCAGGGCTTTGTGCGCAGGACAACAGGTCATCAGGACAATAAAGGTCAACGGCCTGTTGCAGGTCGGAATCCCAGCATTGGACGCACTCCGGATCGCTGCATGATAGAACAGCGCCTCCTGCCAAAACTGACCAACGCCTGTTCTGAGGTCACCGAGTCTGGCGCCCGGCAATCAGCACCTTCATCGCGCCAACTCCCCGACGGCCTTGGGCGTGTTGCGGAAACTGATGGCCATACGGTTGTAGGCGTTCATCAAGCTGATGGCGATCGTCAGGTCGATCAGCTCGCGCTCGGCAAACACCAGGCGGGCTGCCGCATAGGCGTCATCCGGCACACCGGTCTGCGCCACTCGCGTGACCTGCTCGGCCCAGGCAAGTGCCGCCCGCTCGCGCGCATCGAACAGATCGCCCGCTTCTGCCCAGGCCTGGACCAGAGCGATCTTCTCGATCTTCTGGCCTTTCTTGATCAGGTCGCGGGTATGCATGTCCAGGCAATAGGCGCAGTTGTTGATCTGCGAGACCCGCAGGTAGACCAGTTCTACCAGCGTTGCATCGAGGCCGCTCTGCATGACATAGGCGTAGACCCCTCCCAGGGCCTTTGCCCCACCGGGTGCCAGTTGGTTGTAATCGAGTCGGTTGGTCATCTTACTTCTCCCCGGCGTGTGCGACAGGTGTGGTGAGGGCTTTGTCATCGCTATCGACAATGAAGACCGCGAGCAACTTCGCAGGCGCTGTCTTGCTGGCATTGCGGCTCACGGTATGACGCGCGCCGGGGTTCTCGTACCAGCTTTCGCCGGCCTTGAAGACCTGCTTGGGGCCATCATCGACCTGGGACTCGATGGCCCCCGATACGACATAGGCGTAGATGAATGCCGATTGGGCATGCACATGCGAAGGCGACTGAGCACCCGGCGCATAGTCCACCTCGACCGCAACCAGCGATTTGCCCGGAACGTTGGGAATGGCATGTTCGAAGTTGGGCGTTACTACCTCGCCAACACCATGCGCCTGGGCCGTCAGCGAAGCGCCCAACAGGACGCCGGCAAAAAGGGTAGCCGTGAGCGAAAAACGCTTCATCGAGAGTTCCTCGTGGAATGAATGGCAACGTCAGTCTCGGTGCTATCTGGTACATTAAAAAGCACCAAAAATACCTTTTTTACATGTACCAGGCGGCTACCTCGTCGCGTCCAGGCCTAATACTCATGCCGCTCAACGTCAGCATCGACCGCGCTGCAAAAACACCCTTGACCGAGCAGATCCGCGCCAGCATCGGTGCCGCGATCGAATCCGGCGTACTCAAGCCTGGCGCACGCCTCCCCTCCTGGCTGGACCTCGCCGCCCAGTTGGGCGTATCGCGCGGCACCGTGCGCGCCGCCTACGAGATGCTCGTGGACGCCCAGCTCGTGGTCGCCTCACGGGCGGATGGCACACGCGTCTGCGACCGGCCAGCACTCCCCGCGCGCGAAGAAACACCCCCGCGCGAAACCCCGTTCATGGAGTTGTACCGCGAGTTCACCGCAGGCCCCGCAATCTTCCAGCTCGGTGTTCCGGCCCATGAAAGCTTGCCTGCGAGGCTGTTCAGCCAAATCCGCTCACATGCCATGCGCTCGGAGATGCGCGGCTCGATCCAGTACCCCGACCCACGGGGCGAACTGGAACTGCGTCGGGTGGTGGCCGCCTATGTGGCCATCGCCCGAGGTATCGAGTGCCTGCCCTCACAGGTGATCATCACCAGTGGTTTTGCCGGCGGGCTCGGCCTGCTTCTGCAGACACTGGGCATCGGCGGCCGCAAGGCCTGGATCGAAGACCCCGGTTTTCCGTTCTCCCGAAAAGGCCTGGAGCTCGCCGGGCTGGTGCCGGTTCCCGTCCCGGTGGACGCATCGGGCATGGACGTCGAACAAGGCCGACGCCTGGCGCCGGATGCCGCCGTCGCCCTGGTCACCCCCGGACAGCACGCTCCACTGGGCGTCACGATGTCCCTGCCCAGACGCCTGAACCTGCTCGACTGGGCCGCGCAGAACAACGCCTGGATCATCGAAGACGACTACCTCAGCGAGCTGCAACTGGAGTCCAGGGCCGCACCCGCCCTAGCCTCCCTCGACCGCAATGGCCGCGTGGTGCACATCGGCTCATTCAGCAAGACCATCAGCCCCGCGCTGCGCCTGGGCTTCCTCATCGCCCCACCGGCACTGGCCCCCAGGCTCGGCGAAGTCGCCGCCTGCCTGAGCCCCGCGCCGGGCCCGGCCGTGCAACTGGCCACAGCGGAATTCATGCAGCAGGGGCATTACCTGCGCCATCTTCGACGGGCGAAACGCCTATACCGCAGCCAGCGTGACGAACTGCTCAGCGCCTTGAAAGAAAGGCCACTGGGCGCCGACATTTGCACCGCCGGGCTGGCGGTACTGCTGCGACTGCCGGCTGGGACGCCGGATGTGAGTATTGTCAGAGAGGCGTCGATGTTCGGCATGTCGCCTGGGGCATTGTCGCCGTGGTATCTGGACCAGGCGCGGGCCAGCAGCGGGATTCTGCTTGGTATTGCGACCAGCTCGGGGCGAGAGCTGGAGCGGTGCTGTGATCGGCTGGATGAGATTGTTGGGCGGTTTGTGGAGGGTGATGGGGGTGGGCTATAGACCCTGGCCCTGGCCATCAGCCGTCTACACTGGCAAGATCAACTGCAGCGTTCACGAAGGGCCTTGGCGTTGTCACACGGCTACTTCAAGGAGAGGTCATGACCCTACGCAGCTTGGCAAAAAATCTTCCACCCGATCCTCACAACGAGGGCTGGGTGCTTGGCTGGGGAGTGCTGAGGGATCGACATCCCTGGCACTTTGTCGACGTCTTCGCCGACAGAAATACCGCCAGGATGGAGGCGCAACGCCGGGGAGATGACTACGTCGTGGAGTATGGCGCACACCGACTAGGATCGGATGATTTCATATGCGGTGTGAGCTTGCCTGAAGGGTAGACAAGCGTCGACTGACCGCGAAGACTCCGGCGAAGCGGCTCTCGCGTAGCCGCTCCAAGCTTCGCCACATGTATAAATTTACTGACCAGCCGCAGCTTCGGACATCCATCGATCTGGACCATGCAACTGCTGCTGGGGCAAACCAAAGAACAGATAACGTGCGGGGAGCGCCACCTAGCGGGCTCTTGGCGAAACCTGCCGACCAAGTAACGTGTCGGAAGCGCTTCGGAAAGTTTTTTCTACCCCAGAAACGCAAAAAGCCCTGAATAATCAGGGCTTTGAATATGGCGGAAGCGTAGAGATTCGAACTCTAGGATAGTTGCCCATCGACGGTTTTCAAGACCGTTGCCTTAAACCACTCGGCCACGCTTCCAGCTTGTTTTGCGGCGGCAATCATACCGTAATGAAACACGCTGTCAAACTCTCTCTGTCGCCCGTTGCAGAGGCTCTGTTATGATCTTTGCATCTGAACGTTTCAAACCCACAGGAGTGTCGCCATGCGCGAACAGGATTACGCCGTACAACACGGCCAGCAGGTCGAGCAGCAGGAGGTCAGCAAGGTCCTGCGCAACACGTACAGCCTGCTGGCGCTCACGCTTGCCTTCAGCGGCGTGATGGCTTTCGTCGCTCAACAGATGCGCGTCGGTTACCCGAACATCTTCGTGGTGCTGATCGGCTTCTACGGGCTGTTCTTCCTCACCGCCAAGCTGCGTGACTCGGTCTGGGGCCTGGTTTCGACCTTCGCCCTCACCGGCTTCATGGGCTTCATCCTCGGCCCGATCCTCAACCGCTACCTCGGCATGGCCGGTGGCGCTGAAGTGGTCAGCTCGGCCTTCGCCATGACCGCTCTGGTGTTCGGCGGCCTGTCGGCCTACGTGCTGATCACCCGTCGCGACATGAGCTTCCTCAGCGGCTTCATCACCGCGGGCTTCTTCGTGTTGCTGGGTGCCGTGGTCGCGAGCTTCTTCTTCCAGATCAGCGGCCTGCAACTGGCGATCAGCGCTGGCTTCGTGCTGTTCTCGTCGGTCTGCATCCTGTTCCAGACCAGCGCCATCATCCATGGCGGCGAGCGCAACTACATCATGGCGACCATCAGCCTGTATGTATCGATCTACAACCTGTTCGTCAGCCTGCTGCAACTGTTCGGCATCATGGGTCGTGACGACTGATCGCTAGCGATTGGACGATTCAGGAAAGCCCGCTTCGGCGGGCTTTTTTGTGGGCGGATGCTTTTAGGGTTGCACGCCCCTCCCCGCCACAAAGAAACAATGAGCGCCCAGCCAAGACGTACCTCTACCCCTTCGCCGTCGGGCCCCGTAGAATGCGCTCCTTTTTTCTTCGGGGCGGTTTCCCATGAGTTCACTCGAACACGAGCCGGGCGCGACGGCGCCTGCCAACGAACTGGTCCTTGGCCTCGAGGACAAGCCGCGGCCACTGATCGGCCTGCTGGCGGCACTGCAGCACTTGTTGGCGATCATCGTGCCAATCGTAACTCCCGGCCTGTTGATCTGCCAGGCGCTGGGCGTTTCGCCGCGAGACACCAACCTGATCGTGTCGATGTCGTTGGTGATCTCGGGCATCGCCACCTTCGTTCAGTGCAAGCGCTTCGGGCCATTCGGCGCGGGATTGCTGATCGTCCAGGGCACCAGCTTCAACTTCGTCGGGCCGCTGATTGCCGGTGGTGCGCTGATGATCAAGCAAGGCACGCCAGTCGAAGGCGTGATGGCGGCGATCTTCGGGGTCGTGATCGCCGGCTCGTTCGTGGAGATGGGCGTTTCGCGCATCCTGCCGTTCATCAAGCGCCTGATCACCCCACTGGTGACCGGCATCGTGGTGCTGATGATCGGCCTCACCCTGATCAAGGTTGGCCTGATCAGCATGGGTGGTGGCTTTACGGCCATGGGCAATGGCACCTTCGCCAATGGCGAGAACCTGCTGCTGTCGGGCGTGGTGCTGGCGATCATCGTGATCCTCAACCGGATTCCGGTGGTGTGGATGCGCAGCTGCGCCATCGTCATCGCGCTGGCGGTGGGCTATGCGCTGGCAGGCTACCTGGGGCGCCTGGACTTCACTGGCATGCACGAGGCCGCGCTGTTCCAGGTGCCGGTCCCGCTGCACTTCGGCCTGGGCTTCTCCTGGGCGCTGTTCATTCCGATGCTGGTGATCTACCTGGTGACCTCGCTGGAAGCCATCGGCGATGTGACAGCCACCAGCAAAGTGTCGCGCCAGCCGGTCGAGGGGCCGGTGTGGATGCAACGGATCAAGGGCGGGGTGCTGGTCAATGGTGCCAACTCGCTGCTGGCGGGCCTGTTCAACACCTTCCCTAGCTCGATCTTTGCGCAGAACAATGGGGTGATCCAGCTGACGGGCATCGCCAGCCGTCATATCGGTGTCTGGATCGCGCTCATGCTGGTACTGCTGGGGCTGTTTCCGAGCGTAGCCGGGGTGATCCAGGCCGTGCCGGAGCCTGTGCTGGGTGGCGCTGCGATGGTGATGTTCGGTGCGGTGGCGGCATCAGGGATCAACATCCTGGCCAGCACCCGCCTGGACCGGCGGGCGCTGCTGATCATCGCCGTGTCGCTGGCCCTGGGGCTGGGCGTGGCGCAGGTGCCGGAGTTCCTGGCGCACATGCCGGCGGCGCTGCGTAACGTACTGGAGTCGGGCGTTGCCACCGGCGGCATCTGCGCCCTGGTGCTGAACTGGTTCCTGCCAGAGAGCCAGGAACGCGCCTGACCATCGTTGCAGGCAGACAAAAGCCCGCGCCTACAGGTGCGGGCTTTTTGCTTTATCATGACGGCATTTCTTTGCACGAGCCTTCCATGAAATTCGCCATCGCGGTGTTTTCTCCGGCCCATGCGCCCTCCTCGCGCCGCGCGCTGCGCTTCGCCGAGGCGGCCGTGGCCGGCGGACACGAGATTACCCGACTGTTCTTCTATCAGGATGGGGTGCACAGCGCCTCGGCCAACGTCGTCGCGCCGCAGGATGAACAGGATGTGGCGGCGCAATGGCGCAGCTTCGTCAGCGACCATCAGCTCGATGCCGTGGTCTGCATCGCCGCAGCATTGCGCCGTGGCGTGCTCGACGAGGCCGAAGCCAACCGCTACCAGCGCCCTGCCGTGAACCTGCCCAAACCCTGGGAGCTGTCCGGCCTTGGGCAACTGCACGAAGCTGCGCAAATGGCAGACCGCCTGGTCTGCTTCGGAGGCGATTGAAATGGCCAGATCCTTGTTGATCATCAGCCGTCAGGCGCCTTGGAATGGGCCATCCGCCCGCGAAGCGCTGGATATCGCGCTTGCCGGTGGCGCCTTCGACCTGCCGCTGGGCATGCTGTTTCTCGACGACGGTGTCTTCCAGCTCGCCAGCAGCCAACAACCGGCGCTGCTGCAGCAGAAGAACCTTGCCGCCAACCTGCAGGCGCTTCCGATGTTCGGGGTCGAGGAACTGTTCGCCTGCGCGCACAGCCTCCAGCAGCGCGGGCTGGACGGCAGCACGCTGGAACTGCCAGTACAGGTTCTCGACGATGCAGCGCTGCGCGCACTGATCGCCCGTTTCGACCAGGTGGTGACCCTCTGATGATGACCTTGCATGTAATCAGCCATTCGCCCTTCGGCGACGACCGCCTGGCCAGTTGCCTGCGTTTGCTGGACACCCAGGACGCGCTGCTGCTGTGCGGCGATGCAACCTACGCCCTCAAGCCTGGCAGCGAACCTTACCGGGTGTTGCACGCTGCAGGCCTGGAGCAACGCCTGTTCGCCCTCGAAGAAGACCTACAGGCCCGCGCAATCCCCAGCGAGTTGGCAAAGGCCGTGGACTATCCCGCCTTCGTCGAGCTCTCGCTGCACTACGACAAGGTCAACACCTGGCTATGAGCAACCTGACTGTCGGCGATCGCTCGATCGCCCTGGACAAGGACGGCTTCCTGGTCGACTTGCAGGACTGGTCCCACGAGGTCGCCCAAGCCCTGGCCGCTCGTGAAGCGATCGCATTGACCCCGGACCATTGGGAAGTCCTCGAACTGCTGCGTCAGTTCTACGACGAATATCAGCTTTCGCCAGCGACTCGTCCGCTGATCAAGTACACCGCCCTGAAGCTGGGCCCGGACAAGGGCAACAGCCCGCACCTGAACCGTCTGTTCAACGGCACCCCCGCCAAACTGGCCGCCAAGCTGGCGGGCCTGCCCAAGCCGACCAACTGCATATGACCGAGCCGATGACCGACAGCCCAAGCCCCCTGACCCTGGAAACCCCGGCCGAACACCCCTTCGCCGAATTCGTGCGCATTCTTGGCAAGGGCAAGCGAGGGGCACGGGGCTTGACCCGCGAGGAAGCGCGCGCGGCGATGACACTGCTGCTCGAAGGGAAAGTCGAAGACACCCAACTGGGCGCCTTCCTGATGCTGCTGCGGCACAAGGAGGAAAGTGCCGAGGAACTGGCTGGTTTCACCGAAGCCCTGCGCAGCCACCTGCAAGCACCATCGATCGCCGTGGATATCGACTGGCCAAGCTATGCCGGCAAGAAGCGCCACCTGCCCTGGTACCTGCTGGCCGCCAAGTGCCTGGCTGGCAACGGCGTGCGTATTCTCATGCATGGCGGCGGCGCCCACACGGCCGGGCGCCTGTACACCGAACAGTTGCTCACCCTGTTGGACATCCCCCTGTGCCGCGACTGGCAAGCGGTGGCCAGCAGCCTGGACCAGCAGCAACTGGCCTTCTTCCCGTTGCAGGACTGGGCGCCGCAGTTGCAGCGGATGATCGACCTGCGCAACACCTTGGGCCTGCGCTCGCCGATCCACTCCCTGGCCCGTGTACTCAACCCACTCGGCGCCCGCTGCGGCCTGCAAAGCATCTTCCACCCCGGCTACCAGGCCGTGCACCGCGAAGCCAGCCGCCTGCTCGGCGATCACGCCCTGGTGATCAAAGGTGATGGCGGCGAGATCGAGGTGAACCCCGATGTCCTCAGTCACTTGTACGGCACTACTGGCAGCGAGGCCTGGGACGAAGAATGGCCCGCGCTGAGCGCACAACGCCACGTCAAGCCGGCAAAGCTTGAGCCTGAGCATCTGTTGGCGGTATGGCGCGGCGCGGCGCAGGACAGCTATGGCGAGCTGGCAGTAGTCGCGACCATGGCCCTGGCGCTGCGCGGTCTGGGCCAGGATCGCGAACTGGCGTTCAGCACCGCGCGCACGTTCTGGTCAAACCGAAACATCTAATCACTCGATCAATGACCGGCGATATTTGCGCTATTTATTCGAACGGTATGCCCTAGACTGAGCTCCAACGACAAACGACTTGTAATTGGAGCTCCACATGGGCCTTTTGATCGACGGCCGCTGGCATGACCAGTGGTACCAGAACAGCAAGGATGGCGCCTTCCGCCGCGAAAACGCCCAGCGCCGAAATGCGCTACCTGCGGCCGAAGCAGGCCGTTACCACCTGTATGTTTCGCTGGCATGCCCATGGGCGCACCGCACCCTGATCCTCCGCGCACTCAAGGGCCTGGAGCCACTGATCGACGTCTCTGTAGTGAGCTGGCTGATGGGCGAGCATGGCTGGACCTTCGACACCGCACAAGGCTCGACCGGCGATCATCTCGACGCTCTCCGGTACCTGCATCAACGCTATACCTTGGATGATCCGCACTACACCGGACGGGTGACGGTACCGGTGCTGTGGGACAAGCAAGAGAAGCGCATCGTCAACAACGAATCAGCGGAAATCATCCGCATCTTCAACAGCGCGTTCGACGAGTTGACCGGCAACCGTCTGGACCTCTACCCCGAACCACTGCGCGCCGCCATCGATGCGCTCAACGAACGCATTTACCCGGCGGTGAACAACGGCGTTTATCGCGCAGGCTTCGCCACCACCCAGGAGGCGTACGAGGCAGCGTTCGATGAGGTGTTCAATGAGCTGGATCACCTGGAGGCGCTGCTCGACACCCAGCGCTACCTGGCCGGCGAATACCTGACCGAGGCGGATGTAAGGCTGTTCACCACGCTGGTGCGCTTCGATGCGGTGTATCACGGGCATTTCAAGTGCAACCTGCGACGACTGGCGGACTACCCGAACCTCTCCAACTGGCTACGCGAGCTTTATCAGTGGCCGGGGGTGGCGCAGACGGTGAATATGGAGCATATCCAGAAGCACTACTACATGAGCCACAAGACCATCAACCCGAACGGCATCGTGCCCAAGGGGCCGTTGCAGGACTTCACGCTGCCCCATGACCGTGAGCGGTTGGCGGGCAAGGGAATATGGCAGGGTTGAAATCGCTGGGGCTGCTTCGCAGCCCATTCGCGGGCAAGCCCGCTCCCACAGGTTTAAAGCGGCGCCTTACCTGTGGGAGCGGGCTTGCCCGCGAATGGATCACAAAGTGGTGCCAGTGATCAGCTGTTCTGCGCCCCTTCGAACCAGGCCAGCTTGTCACGCAACTGCACCACTTCCCCAACGATCACCAGGGTCGGCGCATGCACCTCATGCCGGGCGACCAGGTCCGGCAGGTCTGCCAGGGTCCCGGTGAACACGCGCTGATTGCGGGTAGTGCCCTGCTGCACCAGTGCTGCCGGCGTACTTGCCGCACGACCATGACGGATCAACTCGGCGCAGATGGTCGGCAAGCCAACCAGGCCCATGTAGAACACCAGGGTCTGGGCTGGCGCCACCAGGTCATTCCAGGGCAGGTTACTGGTGCCGTCCTTGAGGTGGCCCGTGACGAAGCGCACCGACTGGGCATAGTCGCGGTGAGTCAGCGGAATACCGCCGTAGGCCGAACAACCGCTGGCCGCCGTGATACCCGGCACCACCTGGAAGGGGATGCCCTCGTCGGCCAGTTCCTCGATTTCCTCGCCGCCACGGCCGAAGATGAACGGATCGCCGCCCTTCAGGCGCAACACACGCTTCCCTTGGCGGGCCAGATCGACCAACAGGCGGTTGATCTGGTCCTGGGGCACGGCATGGTCAGCGCGACGCTTGCCGACATAGATGCGCTCGGCATCACGCCGGCACATCTCGATGATGGCCGGAGCCACCAGACGGTCGTAAAGCACCACGTCAGCCTGCTGCATCAGGCGCAAGGCACGGAAGGTCAACAAGTCGGGATCACCAGGACCGGCACCGACCAGATAGACCTCACCGCCCTGTTGCACAGGGGCGCCATCGACCATGGCCTGCAACAGGCGCTCGGCTTCGGCGCCCTGCCCGGCCAACTGGCGCTCGCCGATCGGCCCCTGGAACACTGTCTCCCAGAAGCCGCGCCGCTGGTTGACGTCCGGGTACAGCGACTTGACCTTGTCCCGAAAACGCGCGGCCAGGCCTGCCAGCTCGCCATAGGTGGACGGAATCCAGGCCTCGAGCTTGGCCCGGATCAAGCGTGCCAGCACCGGCGCATCGCCGCCACTGGACACCGCCACAACCAACGGCGAGCGATCGACGATGGCAGGGAAGATCACTGTGCACAGGGCCGGTGCATCCACCACGTTGACCGGCAGGCTGCGCGCTTGTGCGTCTGCCGACACCTGCGCGTTGAGCGCCGGGTCATCGGTGGCAGCGATCACCAGACGGCACCCCTCCAGGTCAGCGACCTGATAGCCACGCACCAGCACCTCTCCGCTGCCTTCCCTGGCCAGCGCGGCCAACTGGCCGTCGACTTCCGGCGCGACCACCCGCAGCACACCCCCGGCATCAGCCAACAGGCGCGCCTTGCGCAGAGCGATCTCACCGCCGCCGACGACCAGTACCCGGCCGCCCTGCAGCTTATGGAACAGCGGCAGGTACTTCATTTAGCGGATAACCTCGACGCCGCCCATGTAGGGCTTGAGCACTTCAGGGACGCGAATCGAACCATCGGCCTGCTGGTAGTTCTCCAGCACCGCAACCAGCGTACGGCCCACCGCCAGGCCCGAGCCGTTGAGCGTGTGCACCAGCTCCGGCTTGCCGGTTTCCGGATTGCGCCAGCGGGCCTGCATGCGGCGGGCCTGGAAGTCGCCACAGTTGGAGCAGGAGCTGATTTCACGGAACTTGCCTTGGCTCGGCACCCACACTTCCAGGTCGTAGGTCTTCACGGCGCCGAAGCCCATGTCGCCGGTGCACAGGGCCAGCACGCGGTACGGCAGCTCGAGCAACTGCAGCACGCGCTCGGCGTTGGCGGTCAGGCCTTCAAGGGCTTCCATCGACTTGGACGGCTCCACCACCTGGACCATCTCGACCTTGTCGAACTGGTGCTGGCGGATCATGCCGCGGGTGTCACGGCCCGATGCGCCGGCTTCGCTGCGGAAGCACGGGGTGTGGGCGACCAGTTTCAGCGGCAGCTGCTTGGCGTCGAGGATCTCGCCCGCCACCAGGTTGGTCAGCGACACTTCGGCGGTCGGGATCAGGTAGAAGTCGGCCTCGCCTTCGCGGGTGATCTTGAACAGGTCTTCCTCGAACTTCGGCAACTGGCCGGTGCCCTGCAGGGCCGGGGCCTGTACCAGGTACGGGGTGTAGTGCTCCTCGTAGCCGTGCTCGCCGGTGTGCAGGTTGATCATGAACTGCGCCAGGGCGCGGTGCAGACGGGCGATCGGCCCACGCAGCACGGCAAAGCGCGCGCCGGACAGCTTGGCCGCGGCCTCGAAGTCCAGGCCACCGCTGACCTCACCCAGGGCAACGTGGTCCTTGATCTCGAAGTCGAAGGCCTGCGGCGTGCCCCAGCGGCGCACTTCGACATTGTCTTCTTCGCTGGCGCCGACCGGCACGCTGGCGTCCGGCAGGTTGGGGATGGTCAGCAGGATGCCGTCGAGCTCGACCTGGATCTCGTCCAGCTCTGTCTTGCCGGCCGCCAGCTCGTTGGCCATGCGCTCGACGTCCGCCATCAGCGGGGCGATGTCTTCGCCCTTGGCCTTGGCCTGGCCGATGGATTTGGAACGGGCATTACGCTCGGCCTGCAGCTGCTCGGTGCGGGTCTGCACCGACTTGCGGCGCTCTTCCAGTGATTCGATGCGCGCGACATCCAGGCTGAAGCCACGGGAGGCCAGGCGTTCCGCCACTTCCTGAAGTTGGCCGCGTAACAGTTTGGAATCGAGCATATCGTTCTCTCGTTGTGTTTAGGTGTTGGTTCAGATTCGGGTCAGGGCAAGGCCAGCCCAGGTGGCGAGCAGCCCGCCCAGCACGCTGGCGGCGGCATAGCCGAAGGCCAGGGGCGCCTGTCCGCTTTCGAGCAGGCGCACCGTATCCAGTGAAAAGGATGAAAAGGTGGTCAACCCGCCGACGAAGCCGACAATCAGCCCCGCACGTACCTCGATCGGCACGCCGGGCTTGTTGAGAAACAGGCCGTACAGCACACCAATGATCAGGCAGCCCACCAGATTGACCGCAAGCGTAGCGAGATAGAAGTGCCGTGGCCAGTGGGCATTGACCCAGTTGCCCGCCGCAAAGCGAAGCAAGGTGCCAGCAATACCTGCGGCGCTCACCGAAGCGATCAGGGCAATCACGTTTTTCTCCGTTGACGGGGGCTGTTGCGGTCCAGTTCGGCAAGGTGGCGCAGTTTCTCGCCAATCTTCAATTCCAGGCCACGTGGCACTGGCTGGTAATAGGGGCGTGGCTCGAGCTCGTCGGGGAAGTAATCTTCGCCTGCTGCGTAGGCATCCGGCTCGTCGTGGGCGTAGCGGTACTCATCGCCATAGCCCAGTTGCTTCATCAGCTTGGTCGGTGCGTTGCGCAGGTGCAGTGGCACTTCGAGCGAGCCATGCTCGGCGGCCTCGCGCAAGGCGGTCTTGAAGCCCATGTAGACGGCGTTGCTCTTGGGTGCGCAGGCAAGGTAAGTGATGGCCTGAGCCACCGCCAGCTCGCCCTCGGGGCTGCCCAGGCGTTCCTGGACATCCCAGGCTGCCAGACACAGGCTCAGTGCGCGGGGGTCGGCGTTACCGATGTCCTCGCTGGCCATGCGCACCACGCGACGGGCGATGTACAAGGGATCGCAACCGCCATCGAGCATGCGCGCGAACCAGTACAGCGCACCGTCAGGATTGGAGCCGCGCACCGACTTGTGCAGCGCTGATATCTGGTCATAGAACGCCTCGCCACCCTTGTCGAAGCGGCGGCGGCTGTCGCCAAGCAGGCTTTGCAGCATCTGCACGTCGATTTCGCTGCCATCCTCGGCAAGGTCGGAAGCGTTCTCGAGGAAGTTGAGCATGCGTCGACCATCACCATCGGCGGCAGCCATGAGCATTTTGAACGCCTCATCGCCGACCCGCAGGTTGCGCTTGCCCAGCCCACGTTCTTCGGTCAGCGCACGGTTGACCAACTTGCGCAGGGCCGCTTCGTCCAGGCTCTTGAGCACATAGACCCGAGCCCGCGACAGCAAGGCGTTGTTCAGTTCGAACGAAGGGTTTTCGGTGGTGGCGCCGATGAACAGCAAGGTGCCGTCTTCGACGTAGGGTAGGAAGGCATCCTGCTGGGACTTGTTGAAGCGGTGCACTTCATCTACGAACAGGATGGTACGCCGACCATACTGGCCGGCCTGCTGCTTGGCCACCTCGACGGCCTGGCGGATTTCCTTGACCCCCGCCAGCACCGCCGAGACCGTCTCGAAATGTGCATCGCAAAACTGCGCAAGCAGCCGGGCCAGCGTCGTTTTGCCAACCCCCGGCGGCCCCCAGAAGATCATCGAGTGCAGCGCACCCTGCTCCAGCGCTTCACGCAGCGGCTTGCCGCGCGCCAGCAGATGCTCCTGGCCCACGTACTCGTCCAGGTTGGACGGACGCAGGCGAGCAGCCAGGGGCTGGGCAACGGGTTCGCTTCGAAACAGGTCCATGATGCCTCGCGTTACTCCTGGATGACGTCGGCGCCTTCCGGGATCTTGAACTGGAACGTGCTCGCCGGGACAGCCTGGTTGGCCTTGACCCCGTTGAACAGGATGTTGGTGCGCTGACCGACGCTGTCGATCAGTTGCATGTCATTGATCAGCCCTTTGCGGAACGAGATGCGCAGGGAGTCGAACAGCGTGTCCTTGGTCTTGGGCTTGAGGGTGAAGTCCATGACCTCCCCCTGCTCCTTCGACGCGATGTCGAAGCTCTGGCTGATCTTGGACACATCGCCGGACAGCAGCAGCGCCGGGGTCTGGCTCAAACGCACGTCAAGCTTCTTGACCGTGGCTTGTTCCAGGTCCGGGTCCCACAGGGTGACTTTTTGCCCATCGGACACCACCACCTGCTCCTGCGGAGCATCGGTGTGCCAGTAGAACAGCCCCGGACGCTTGACCGTCATCTTGCCGGTCGTTTCCTGCAAGCTGGTGCCGCTGGCATCCAGGGTCAGCTGGGAGAAGTTGGCCTCGATGGTCTGGGACTTTTCCAGCAATTGGGTCAGGCGCTGTACATCTTGCTCACCGGCATAAGCCGTAACCGAGCCCAGGGTCAGGGCAGAAACCAACAGCATGCGAATCGCGCGCATGGGAATCCTCATTGAGCAGTGAATAGGCCGAACGCCGTAGTTGGCGCCCGGCAAAGTGATCATCAATCGCGCGGGCCACCCGGGGCAATCACTTCCCGCGAGCCGTTGCTGTTCATCGGGGTGACTACGCCGGCCATCTCCATCGCCTCGATCATCCGCGCGGCACGGTTGTAGCCGATCTTGAGCTTGCGCTGTACCGCGGAGATCGACGCCCGGCGGCTCTCGAGCACGAACTGCACCGCTTCGTCGTACAGGGCGTCGGTTTCCGCATCGTCACCATCGCCACCACCGCCGCCACCTTCGAAGCCGCTGCCGGCCTCTTCGACACCGTTGAGGATGTCGTCGTTGTAGTCCGGTGCGCCACGCAGCTTCCACGCCTCGACCACGCGATGCACTTCATCGTCGGACACGAAGGCACCATGAACACGGATCGGTAGGCTGGTACCCGGCGGCATGTAGAGCATGTCACCATGACCGAGCAGCTGCTCGGCACCGCCCTGGTCGATGATGGTCCGCGAGTCGATCTTGCTCGACACCTGGAACGCCATGCGGGTCGGGATGTTGGCCTTGATCAGGCCGGTGATCACATCGACCGACGGACGCTGGGTGGCGAGGATCAGGTGGATACCGGCCGCCCGCGCCTTCTGGGCGATACGCGCGATCAGCTCTTCGACCTTCTTGCCGACGATCATCATCATGTCGGCGAATTCATCGACAACCACCACGATGGTCGGCAGGGTCTTGAGCGTCGGCGGCTCGTCTTCCATGCTCTCGCGACGGTACAGCGGATCGTGGATGACCTCACCCGCTTCCTGGGCGTCCTTGATCTTGCGGTTGAAGCCCGCCAGGTTACGCACGCCCATGGCAGCCATCAGCTTGTAGCGGCGCTCCATCTCGGCGACGCTCCAGCGCAGGGCGTTGGCGGCGTCCTTCATGTCGGTGACCACCGGGCACAGCAGGTGCGGAATGCCTTCGTAGATCGACAGTTCGAGCATCTTCGGGTCGATCATGATCAGCCGCGCATCTTCAGGGCCGGACTTGAACAGGATCGAAAGGATCATCGCGTTCACACCCACCGATTTACCGGAACCAGTGGTACCGGCCACCAGCAAGTGCGGCATCTTGGCAAGGTCGGTGATCACTGGCTTGCCGCCGATGTCATGACCCAGCGCGAGGGTGACCGGCGACTTCTGCTCGTCGTACTGCGGGGTCGACAGCACTTCGGAGAAGCGCACCATCTGGCGGTTCTCGTTGGGGATTTCGATACCCACGGTTGTCTTGCCGGGGATCACCTCGACCACCCGCACGCTGGTCACTGCCAGCGAACGCGCCAGGTCCTTCGCCAGGTTGGCGATGCGGCTGACCTTGACACCTGCAGCCGGCTGGATTTCGTAACGGGTAATCACCGGGCCCGGATGGATGGAGTCCACCGACACCTCGACACCGAACTCCTTCAGCTTGATTTCCAGCAGGTGACCGACGCCAGCCAGCGACTCGGGCGAATACTCGATCTTCTTCTGCTCGGCCGGGTCGAGAATGGAGATCGACGGCAGCGTGCCTTCGACGGCGCTATCGACGAACAGCGGCGCCTGCTTCTCCTTCATCACCCGCTTGCTCGGTTCGGGGGCCTTGGGCGGCGGCGTGGGTATGTTGATCACCGGGGCCGGCTGTTGCTCGCGCTGGGCCACGTGCTTGGTCAGTGCATCGTCGCGCTCGATGATGCGCTCGCGGGCCTTGATCTGCTCGCGTTTGTCCGCGACCACAGGAGCAACCACCTCATCGACCTGGTCATCTACCTCGCGCAGTTGCGCCACCAGGCGCTTGCGCTCGTTGCGCGCCTCCCACCAGCGAGTGGCTGCGCCCTGCACCAGTTCGAACAGATCGAGGGTGATCTTGCCGGTGACATCCATCACCTTGAACCAGGACAGATCGGTGAACACGGTCAGGCCGAACAGGAACAGGGCGATGAACATCAGCGTGCTGCCCTGCACATTCAGCAGGTTGCGCGCCAGGTCACCCAGGCTTTCACCCAGGGCACCGCCTGCGGAGAACGGCATGCTCGCAGTAGGGTGGAAATGGATATGCGCCAGCGCCGCGCCCGACAGCACCAGGAACACCAGGCCGATCAAGCGCCAGGAGAACAGCCAGCCGCTCCATTGCCAGGGCTGATGGCGCTCGCGGAAGATCTGCCAGGTCTTGATTGCCAGCAGCAACGGGAAAATGTAGGCGAAGTAGCCGAGCACCATGAACAGGATGTCGGCGAAGAAGGCTCCGGCGCGCCCGGCAGCATTCTGCACCTGATCGACGTTGCTGGTGTGGCTGAAGCTCGGATCGGACGTGTCGTAGGTCAGCAGCGCCATCCACAGGTACAGGCACAGGGCACCGACGGCGATCAGCGCGCCTTCCTTGAGGCGATAATGCAACTGCTGGCGCCACAATGGCACGGGCAAAGGGGTCGGGGTTGCGGTGGATTTCTTCAAAACGCGTCTATTCCTGCGCTCGCTGCGCGTTAAATAGTGATCGAGCCGATGACTGGCCGACGAACCACTACTTTTATCATTACTGCCCGCCTGCCGCCATGGCGGCACGCCGCATGGCGCATGAACGGAGGGCCGATTTCCATGGGTGCAATTTGAGCATGCATTTTGTTCTGTGACAAAGGCTTATGCTGTATTTTTGCACAGGTATGACAGCAAATGTCCGGGTTGGTGCCGGATGGCTCATTAATGCGTAGGAAACCGCCGTATACGCTGTGCCAAAACCACCCATGGCGGGCAGGAACCAATCCCATTCGCTGGCAGCCCCTCAGGCAGCACAAGGCCAGACGTTGACCACGTTTCTTTCAGCCGCCATGCTGCCCTCTCCCCTCCCCTACCGCCGAAAGACCATGCTCACCTGGCTGACCCGCGACTCGCTGACCTTCCCGCCCCTGGAAAAAGCCCTGAACGAGCCCAACGGCCTGCTCGCCGCCGGTGGCGACCTGACGCCAGAGCGCCTGATCCAGGCCTATCGTCATGGCTGCTTTCCCTGGTACCAGGACGGCCAACCCATCCTCTGGTGGTCACCGGACCCGCGCACCGTACTCTTCCCGGACGAGTTGCACGTTTCGCGCTCACTGGCCAAGCTCCTGCGCCAGGGTCGCTATCAGGTCAGCTTCGACAGCGACTTCGAACGGGTCATCGCCGCTTGCGCCGCTCCGCGCGACTACGCCGACGGCACCTGGATCACCGACAGCATGCAGGCCGCGTACTGTGAACTGCATCGACGCGGCATCGCCCATTCGGTGGAGGTGCGCCAGGATGGCGAGCTGGTCGGCGGCCTGTATGGCTTGGCCATGGGCCAGCTGTTCTTCGGAGAGTCCATGTTCAGCCGTGCCGACAACGCTTCGAAGGTCGGCTTCGCGACCCTGGTCGAGCACCTGCGCCAGGCCGGCTTTGCCCTGATCGACTGCCAGATGCCGACCAATCATTTGCACAGCCTCGGTGCTCGCGCCATCAGCCGCGCCGAGTTCGCCCGTTATCTCGCGCGCCACCTCGACCAGCCCAGCAAGGCAACCTGGGTTCGCTAGGCGAGTTCCCATTGCTGGCATACACTTAAGACAACGTCTTGCCGAGGGGTCGATCATGACAGAGTTGGCGCGGTTGAAGTTCTATGCCACTCAACCTCACTCCTGCAGCTATCTGCCGGAGGAGCAGGCGACCACGCTGTTCCTGGACCCCAGCCAGCCGATGGACGTCCATGTGTACGCCGACCTTTCTGAAATGGGTTTTCGTCGCAGCGGCGATCATCTCTATCGCCCGCACTGCCAGAATTGCAATGCCTGCGTGCCGGCGCGCATCCCCGCGGCACGCTTCATCCCCAACCGCCAGCAGCGGCGCATCCTCAAACGCAACGCCGACGTCACCGTCACCGCTGCGCGCCCAGCGTTCAAGGAAGAGTACTTCGACCTGTATCGACGCTACATCGAACAGCGCCATTCGGACGGCGACATGTACCCGCCCAGCCGCGACCAGTTCTCCACCTTCCTGGTACGCGACCTGCCATTCTGCTGGTTCTACGAGTTCCGCCTCGAAGGCCGCCTGCTGGCGATCGCCGTGTGCGACCTGCTGCCCAACGGTCTTTCGGCGGTCTACACCTTCTACGAGCCCGATGAAGAACGTCGCAGCCTGGGGCGCTTTGCCATTCTCTGGCAGATCACCGAAGCGCTGCGGCAGAATCTCGAGGCTGTCTACCTGGGTTACTGGATCAAGAACTGCAAGAAGATGAACTACAAGACCCAGTATCGCCCCATCGAATTGCTGATCAACCAGCGCTGGGTCAGTCTCAACTGAAAGCATTGGCTTGAAACACAGTTTTCGGGCATAATCCACGCCACTTTTTTGCCCGGTGCAGTCGTGCGTCGGGCCATCACTGGATACCGAGGGCTTTACTGCATGTCGAAAGAAGACAGCTTCGAAATGGAAGGCACTGTCGTCGACACCCTGCCCAACACCATGTTCCGCGTGGAGTTGGAAAACGGGCACGTCGTTACCGCGCACATCTCCGGCAAGATGCGCAAGAACTACATCCGTATTCTCACTGGCGACAAGGTTCGCGTCGAACTGACGCCATACGACCTGAGCAAGGGCCGCATCACCTACCGCGCCCGCTAAGCTCCAGCCATGAAAAAGCCCGGCCTATGTGCCGGGCTTTTTTGTATCTGCTTGAATGTAGACCGGCTGTGCCTGTGATCGCGACCAAAGCCGCTCCCACAGGCACAGCGCGACACCGCTGTTACGCAACCTCGGCCGTGGTCTCGAAATCGAAGACCAGCTCACCGTCACGCAACTCGACATGCACCACGCCACCGTGCTCGGACAGCTCGCCGAACAGGATCTCCTCGGCCAGCGGCCGCTTGATCTTGTCCTGGATGAGGCGTGCCATCGGCCGTGCGCCCATCTGCACGTCGTAGCCCTTGACTGCCAGCCAGCCGCGCGCCTCGTCGCTGACCTCCAGCAACACGCGCTTGTCTTCCAGCTGGGCCTGCAGCTCGATGAGGAACTTGTCGACGATACTCTTGATCGTCTCGTGGCTCAGGCGGCCGAACTGGATGATGGTGTCCAGGCGGTTGCGGAACTCCGGCGTGAAGCTCTTGCGGATGACCTCCATGGCATCGGACGTATGATCCTGCTGGGTGAAGCCGATCGAGGCACGCGCCGCGGTTTCGGCACCCGCGTTGGTGGTCATGATCAGGATCACGTTGCGGAAGTCGGCCTTGCGCCCGTTGTTATCGGTCAGCGTCCCGTGGTCCATCACCTGCAGCAGCAGATTGAAGACTTCAGGATGGGCCTTCTCGATCTCATCGAGCAGCAGCACACAGTGCGGTTGCTTGGTGATCGCCTCGGTCAGCAGACCGCCCTGGTCGAAACCGACATAGCCGGGCGGCGCACCGATCAGGCGCGACACGGTATGCCGCTCCATGTACTCGGACATGTCGAAGCGCACAAGCTCCACCCCAAGCGCCTTGGCCAACTGACGGGCAGCCTCGGTCTTGCCGACACCGGTAGGCCCTGCGAACAGGAACGAGCCGACCGGCTTGTCCGGCGCCTTCAGGCCTGCACGCGACAGCTTGATGGCGGTGGACAGCGAGTCGATCGCCGCATCCTGACCGAACACGGTCAGCTTGAGATCACGCTCCAGGTTACGCAGCAGCTCCTTGTCGGAACTGGTGACGTGCTTCGGCGGAATCCGCGCGATCTTGGCGACGATGTCCTCGACCTGCGGCACCTCGATGCGCTTGACCCGGCTGGCTTCCGGCTGCAGGCGCTGGTATGCACCCGCTTCATCGATCACGTCGATGGCCTTGTCCGGCATGTGGCGGTCATTGATGTAGCGAGCAGCCAGTTCTGCAGCCGCGCGCAGCGCCTCATCGCTGTACTCAATGTTGTGGTGGCTTTCGAAACGCCCCTTCAGGCCACGCAGGATACCGACGGTATCTTCCACCGACGGCTCGCTGACATCGACCTTCTGGAAACGCCGCGCCAGGGCACGGTCCTTCTCGAAGATGCCACGGAATTCCTGGAAGGTGGTCGAGCCGATGCAGCGGATATCCCCGGAGGACAGCAACGGCTTGAGCAGGTTGGACGCATCCATCACCCCACCGGATGCCGCACCGGCACCAATGATGGTGTGAATCTCGTCGATGAACAGGATTGCCTGCGGACGCTTGCGCAGCTCACCGAGCAGCGCCTTGAAGCGCTTCTCGAAATCGCCGCGGTATTTGGTGCCGGCCAGCAGCGCACCCAGGTCGAGCGAGTA
Organism: Pseudomonas sp. S44; assembly: GCF_016624805.1. NCBI lineage: Bacteria > Pseudomonadati > Pseudomonadota > Gammaproteobacteria > Pseudomonadales > Pseudomonadaceae > Pseudomonas > Pseudomonas sp. S44. The sequence goes on along the minus strand of NZ_JACVTY010000029.1, from coordinate 11,217 downwards.
GACCACGCTCTGCGCCAACAGGTCCGGCACCTGGCCATCGACGATACGCTTGGCCAGGCCTTCGGCGATGGCAGTCTTGCCGACGCCCGCCTCCCCGACCAGCAGCGGGTTGTTCTTGCGGCGACGGGCCAGGATCTGCGCGACGCGCTCGACCTCCTGCTCACGCCCCACCAGCGGATCGATACGACCGGCACGGGCCAGTTCGTTGAGGTTGCTGGCATAGGCGTCCAGCGGGTTGCTTGACGAAGACGCCTCGCCCCCCTCCTCATCCTGCATTTCCTGGTCGCTGTCGGCATGCGGACCGTGCCCCGGCACCTTGGAGATGCCATGGGCGATGTAGTTGACCACATCGATGCGCGCCACGCTCTGCTGCTTGAGCAGGAACACGGCCTGGCTTTCCTGTTCGCTGAAGATCGCTACCAGCACGTTGGCACCGGTCACTTCACGCTTGCCGGAGCTTTGCACGTGGAAAACGGCGCGCTGCAGCACACGCTGGAAACCGAGCGTAGGCTGGGTTTCGCGGTCCTCGTCGTGGACGGGAATCAGTGGCGTGGTCGAATCGATGAACTCCTGCAGGTCATGCTTGAGCTTGTCGAGATTGGCGCCACAGGCGCGCAGAACGGTCGCGGCGGCCTCATTGTCAAGGAGTGCCAGCAACAGGTGTTCGACGGTCATGAATTCATGACGCTTCGAACGGGCCTCCTTGAAGGCCAGATTGAGGGTGACTTCGAGCTCGCGGTTTAACATAGCTTCACCTCATACCCAAGTGGTCGGCGATTAACCGTCCTTCTCGATTTCACAGAGTAGCGGATGCTGGCTTTCTCTTGCGTATTGATTGACCTGCATGGCCTTGGTCTCGGCGATGTCGCGGGTAAACAATCCGCACACTGCCCGGCCCTCGGTATGGACGGTCAGCATGATCTTGGTCGCCAGCTCGCGGTTCAGACTGAAGAACGTCTCGAGCACTTCGACGACGAAATCCATCGGCGTGTAGTCATCATTGAACAAAACCACCTTGTACATCGGTGGCGCCTGCAGGATCGGCTTGGCTTCCTGCACTGCCAGACCTGCACCGTCGTCCTCATCGGACTTCGGATGATCCTGATTGAATGTTAGTCGAATCTGCCTGAGTGCATGCATGGAAAGAATTTCATCATATCGACAGGTTAGGGTAATGGATTGACCGCGCAGTCACCGCAGGAGCGGCCGCCGCATGACCTTGACTATCGGCAAAACGGTGTTACAACCAATAAGAACCCACCGTGGTCTATAAAGATCCGCGCAGTCAACCAGATTTTTCGCACGGTTCGTATGCGGATGAAGTGGATGATACTCCAGTGATGGAGTCCTTTGCAGAGGGACATAGGGATGGCAAGCGGTAAAGTCAAGTGGTTCAACAATGCCAAGGGCTATGGGTTCATCAACGAAGAGGGCAAGACAGACGACCTGTTCGCCCACTATTCGGCGATCCAGATGGACGGCTACAAGACATTGAAGGCCGGCCAGACAGTCTCCTTCGACATCGTCCAAGGCCCCAAGGGACTGCACGCGGTCAATATCTCCAGCCCCAGCACCACGGTAGGCACCTCGCAGGCGAACACGGCTGCCGAGGCCTGACTCCAACTCCTGTCCTATACGAAAAAACCGGCCGCCTCTTTAATATGAAGAGACGGCCGGTTTTTTTGTTACCTCACATGTGCTTGATCATCTCATCGCCGAAGCCCGAGCTGCTCACCAGCCTGGCGCCGTCCATCAGGCGCTCGAAGTCGTAGGTCACGGTCTTGGCGGCGATCGCGCCGTTGGTACCCTTGATGATCAGGTCGGCCGCTTCGGTCCAGCCCATGTGCCGCAACATCATTTCGGCAGACAGGATCACCGACCCCGGATTGACCTTGTCCTGCCCGGCATACTTGGGCGCAGTGCCATGGGTCGCCTCGAACATGGCCACGGTATCGGAAAGGTTGGCGCCCGGCGCAATACCGATACCGCCCACCTCCGCCGCCAGCGCGTCGGACAGGTAGTCGCCATTGAGGTTGAGCGTGGCAATCACGTCATACTCGGCCGGACGCAGCAGGATCTGCTGGAGCATGGCGTCGGCAATGGCGTCCTTGACGATGACTTCGCGGCCCGATTTCGGATTGCGGAACTTCATCCACGGGCCGCCATCGAGCAGCTCGGCGCCGAATTCGTCTTTCGCCACTTCGTAACCCCAGTCCTTGAAAGCACCCTCGGTGAATTTCATGATGTTGCCCTTGTGCACCAAGGTCAGCGACTCGCGATCGTTATCCACCACATACTGCAGGGCCTTGCGCACCAGGCGCTTGGTGCCCTCGCGCGAGACCGGCTTGACCCCGATGCCGCAGTCCTGGTCGAACCGGATCTTGGTGACGCCCATTTCCTCCTTCAGGAACTTGATCACCTTGTTGGCCTCGGGCGAGCCAGCCTTCCACTCGATACCGGCGTAGATATCCTCGGAGTTCTCGCGGAAGATCACCATGTCGACATCGCCAGGCTTCTTCACCGGGCTGGGCACGCCCTGGAACCACAATACCGGGCGCAGGCAGACGTACAGGTCGAGCTGCTGGCGCAGGGCGACGTTCAGCGAGCGGATACCGCCACCCACCGGCGTGGTGAGCGGGCCCTTGATCGACACCACGTAGTCGCGCACCGCATCGAGGGTCTCCTGGGGCAGCCAGGTATCCTGGTCATAGACCTGCGTGGCCTTCTCGCCGGCGTACACCTCCATCCAGGCAATCTTGCGCTTGCCGCCGTAGGCCTTCTGCACGGCGGCATCCACCACCTTGATCATGACCGGAGAGACATCGACACCGATGCCATCGCCCTCGATGTAGGGGATGATCGGGTTGTCGGGAACGTTGAGCGAATGGTCTGCATTGACGGTGATCTTGGCGCCATCCGTCGGAACCTTGATTTTCTGGTATCCCATGCTTGCACTACTCCGCTGTCGGGGGTGGTTGGACATCATGCGATCCAATGAGCCTAAACCACATCCGCCGACCTGCAAGCCGGACAGCCCCGGCACCCTGCGGCATCACGCCACATTGCCCGTACATCTTTGGTCTTATAAAGGCGTCGATATCACTTCGCCTTGCTGATTAGCCCAAAGGGTTTGATATACTCCGGCCCTGACCGCAGGGTCATCGGGGCGAACCCTTGGAAAATGCGGCTCGCCCTCGGCCAGGAAAGGCCAGAAAGCCTGGGCTGTTACCGCATCCCAGCATTTGACGCTCGACTGATGCATCCACCATCACCGCTCGCAGCCTCTCGACCATCCGCTCATGGCGTCGCCAGGGCGAAGCGCCTACCCTGCGCACCTCGAGACTCGAGTACGCTCAGCACATAGAGAGTTAACCCGCATGCCCACCCGTTCCAAGATCATCTACACCTTCACCGACGAAGCCCCCGCCCTCGCCACCTACTCGCTGCTGCCGATCATCGAAGCCTTCACCGCTTCGGCTGACATCGCCGTCGAAACCCGCGACATTTCCCTGGCTGGCCGTATCCTCGCGGCGTTCCCGGAACAACTGGGCGCAGAGAAGCAGGTAGGCGATCACCTGGCGGAACTGGGCCAGCTGGCCACCACCCCTGAAGCCAACATCATCAAGCTGCCGAACATCTCCGCTTCGGTTCCACAGCTGAAGGCGGCGATCAAGGAACTTCAGGCCAAGGGCTTCAACATCCCCGACTACGCCGACGAGCCGGCCAGCGCCGAAGAGAAAGAGTCCCGCGCGCGCTACGACCGCATCAAGGGCAGCGCCGTGAACCCGGTACTGCGCGAAGGCAACTCCGACCGTCGTGCACCGCTGTCGGTCAAGAACTACGCTCGCAAGCACCCGCACAAGATGGGTGCCTGGGCCGCCGACTCCAAGTCGCACGTTGCCCACATGACCCAAGGCGACTTCTACGGCAGCGAGAAAGCCGCGCTGATCGAGGCTGACGACAGCCTGCGCATCGAACTGGTCGGCAAGGACGGTTCCACCAGCGTCCTGAAAGAGAAAACCGCCGTCAAGGCCGCCGAAGTCATCGACTGCGCCACCCTGAGCCGCAAGGCCCTGAAAGCCTTCATCGCCGAGCAGATCGCCGATGCCAAGGCTTCTGGCGTACTGCTGTCGGTACACCTGAAAGCCACCATGATGAAGGTTTCCGACCCGATCATGTTCGGCGTCATCGTCGAAGAGTTCTACAACGACGTGCTGACCAAGCACGCGGCTGCGCTGGCCGAAGTGGGCTTCAACGCCAACAACGGCATCGGCGACCTGTACGCCCGCATCAAGGACCTGCCAGCCGACAAGCAGGCCGAGATCGAAGCCGACATCCAGGCCCTGTACGCCGTTCGCCCGGCCCTGGCCATGGTCAACTCCGACAAGGGCATCACCAACCTGCACGTACCGAGCGACGTCATCGTCGACGCTTCGATGCCAGCGATGATCCGCGACTCGGGCAAGATGTGGAACGCCGCAGGCGAGCTGCAAGACGCCAAGGCGATCATTCCGGACCGCTGCTACGCCGGCATCTACCAGGCCACCATCGAAGACTGCAAGAAAAACGGCGCCTTCGATCCGACCACCATGGGCAGCGTACCGAACGTTGGCCTGATGGCGCAGAAAGCCGAAGAGTACGGTTCCCACGACAAGACCTTCCAGATCAAGACCGACGGCGTCGTACGCGTGGTCGATGGCAAGGGCAACGTCGTTCTGGAGCAGAACGTCGAAGCCGGTGACATCTTCCGCATGTGCCAGACCAAGGACGCACCGATCCAGGATTGGGTGAAACTGGCTGTCAACCGCGCCCGCCTGAGCAACACCCCTGCGGTGTTCTGGCTGGACCCGGCTCGCGCCCATGACGGCGTGATGATCGAGAAGGTACAGAAGTACCTGAAGGATCACGACACCACTGGCCTGGACATCCGCGTCCTGGCACCGGTCGACGCCATCAAGTTCTCCCTGGCTCGCATCCGCGAAGGCAAGGACACCATCTCGGTGACCGGCAACGTGCTGCGCGACTACCTGACCGACCTGTTCCCGATCATGGAACTGGGCACCAGCGCCAAAATGCTGTCGATCGTGCCACTGATGAACGGTGGCGGCCTGTTCGAGACCGGCGCCGGCGGTTCGGCACCCAAGCACGTGCAGCAGCTGGTCGAAGAGAACTTCCTGCGTTGGGATTCGCTGGGTGAATTCCTGGCCCTGGCTGCCTCCCTCGAGCACCTGGGCAACACCTACGACAACCCACGTGCCAAAGTACTGGCCAACACCCTGGACCAGGCCACTGGCAAGTTCCTCGACACCAACAAGTCGCCTTCGCGCAAGGTCGGCGGTATCGACAACCGCGGCAGCCACTTCTACCTGACCCTGTACTGGGCCCAGGCCCTGGCTGCCCAGAGCGACGACGCTGCCCTGCAGGCACGCTTCGCCCCACTGGCCAAGACCCTGACCGAGAACGAAGCGACCATCGTCGCCGAGCTCAACGCCGTCCAGGGCAAGCCGGCCGACATCGGTGGCTACTACGCGCCTGATGCCGAGCTGACCGCCAAGGTGATGCGCCCAAGCCAGACCCTGAACAGCGCCATCGCCGCCCTGTAAGGTTCGCTTGAAGTAACAGCACAAACCCCGGCCACGCACCGGGGTTTGTGCTTTCTGGATAAATGATATCTAGCGGCCAATGCGAACCCTTAGGGAGCTGTTCATGACCTGGCAACCCCACATCACCGTCGCCACCATCGTCGAACACGAGGGCAAATTCCTCTTCGTCGAGGAGTTCAAGGCTGGCAAGCACGTCTTCAACCAACCCGCCGGCCACCTCGAAGCCAACGAAACCCTGCCCCAGGCCGCCCTGCGCGAAACCCTCGAGGAAACCGCCTGGGAGGTCGAATTGACCGGCGTGGTCGGTATCTACCTCTACACCGCGCCGAGCAACGGCGTGACATACCAGCGTATCTGCTTCGCCGCCCGCCCCCTGCGCCACCACCCCGAGCGAGTCCTGGACAGCGACATCACCCGCGCCCTGTGGCTGACCCGCGACGAACTCCTGGCCGACCCCACGCGCTGGCGCAGCGAGTTGGTGCCACGCTGCCTCGACGACTATCTCGCAGGCCCGCTGCACAGCCTCTCGCTGCTGCGCGACTGACGCGGATGCGCCGTCCTGATAGAATCGGAATTTTTCCCCCAGATACACATCGGTAGCCATGACCAGCCCAACACCCAAAGACCCTTCCAGGACCCGCGTCATCGTCGGCATGTCCGGCGGCGTGGACTCTTCCGTCTCCGCCCTTCTGCTCATGGAGCAGGGCTACCAGGTGGAAGGTCTGTTCATGAAAAACTGGGAGGAGGATGACGGCACCGAGTACTGCACCGCCCGCGAAGACCTCGCCGACGCCCAGGCCGTGTGCGATCGCATCGGCATCAAGCTGCACACCGCCAACTTCGCCGCCGAATACTGGGACAACGTGTTCGAGCACTTTCTCGAAGAGTACAAGGCCGGCCGTACACCCAACCCGGACATCCTCTGCAACCGCGAAATCAAGTTCAAGGCCTTCCTTGACTACGCCCTGTCGCTGGGTGCCGACCTGATTGCCACCGGTCACTACGTGCGCCGCCGCGATACCGGCGAGCTGACAGAACTGCTCAAGGGCCTGGACCCGAACAAGGACCAGAGCTACTTCCTGCATGCCGTGGGCGGCGCGGAAATCGCCCGCACCCTGTTCCCCGTTGGCGAGCTGGAAAAGCCCGAAGTACGTGCCATCGCCGAAAAACACGGCCTGGCCACGGCGAAGAAAAAAGACTCCACCGGCATCTGCTTCATCGGCGAGCGTCGCTTCAGCGACTTCCTCAAGCAGTACCTGCCCGCCCAGCCTGGCGAGATCCAGACCACCGACGGCGAAGTGATCGGCCAGCACCACGGCCTGATGTACCACACCATCGGCCAGCGCCAGGGCCTGGGCATTGGCGGCCTGAAAGACGCCGGCGACGAGCCCTGGTACGTGCTGGAAAAAGACCTGGCGCGCAATGTGCTGGTGGTGGGCCAGGGCAACGAACACCCATGGCTGTTCTCCCGCGCCCTGCTCGCCTCGGACATCTTCTGGGTCAACCCGTTCGACCTGAGCAGCCCACGTCGACTCACTGCCAAGGTGCGCTACCGCCAGAGCGACCAGCACTGCACCCTGGAACGCACCGCGAACGGCTACCGCGCGGTGTTCGACGAACCGCAACGCGCCGTGACGCCGGGTCAATCGGTGGTGTTCTATGACGGCGAGGTATGCCTGGGCGGCGGCGTGATCGAGAGCGCCGAGCCTTGGAGCCCACGCGCATGAGCAATCTGCAGGAGCAACTGATCGCCCTTGGCGGCGTGTTCCAGGCTGCTGTGCTGGTCGATCGCATCGCCCGCACCGGGCAGGCCAGCGAAGCCAATATCGGCTGCATGCTCGGCAGCCTGCTGGTACGCGACCCGAACAGCACCCTGGAAGTGTTCGGCGGCGACGACCTGAACCTGCGTGACGGCTACCGCGCACTGGTCGGCGCCCTGGAGCGCGACCCCAGCAGCTTGCAACGCGAGCCGCTGCGCTACGCCCTTTCGATGCTGGGCCTTGAGCGTCAACTGGCCAAGCGTGGCGACCTGCTCGACACCATCGGCAACCGTCTGCCGCAGATCCAGTCGCAAGCCGATCATTTCGGCCTGGTTCACGAAAACGTCATCGCTTCCAGCGGAGCCTTGTACCAGGACACCCTGAGCACCCTGCGTCAGCGCATCCAGGTGCACGGCGACATGCGCTTCCTGCAGCAGGCCAGCAACGCCTCGAAGATCCGCGCCCTGCTGCTGGCGGGCATCCGCGCCGCACGCCTGTGGCGCCAGCTGGGCGGGCATCGCTGGCAGTTGGTGTTCAGCCGACGCAAGTTGCTCAATGAGCTGTACGACATGATGCGCGCGCCTTCCTGACCTGTAGGAGCGGGCTTGCGCGCGAATGCGATGCCGGACTCACCGCCGCATTCGCGGGCAAGCCCGCTCCTACAGGAACCGCGACACGCGTTTCGACGGCCGACCTTTGGTCAGCCAACCGACCCAGGCGCAATTTTCATGTATGATATGCGCCCTTCCAAAAGCCTGACTGTCCGAGAACACCCCATGCAGCTCTCTTCGCTCACTGCGGTTTCCCCTGTAGACGGCCGTTACGCCGGCAAAACCCAGGCCTTGCGCCCCATCTTCAGCGAATTCGGCCTGATCCGTTTCCGCGCCCTGGTCGAAGTACGCTGGCTGCAGCGTCTGGCCGCCCACCCGCAGATCGGCGAAGTGCCGGCGTTCTCCGCCGAAGCCAACGCTCTGCTGGACAGCCTGGCGACCGACTTCAAGCTCGAGCACGCCGAGCGTGTGAAAGAAATCGAGCGCACCACCAACCACGACGTCAAGGCGATCGAATACCTCCTCAAGGAGCAGGCCGCCAAGCTGCCTGAGCTGGCCAAGGTCAGCGAGTTCATCCACTTCGCCTGCACCAGCGAAGACATCAACAACCTGTCCCACGCCCTGATGCTGCGCGCCGGTCGTGACGAGGTGCTGCTGCCGCTGATGCGCCAGATCGCCGAGGCCATCCGCGCCCTGGCCCGCCAGCACGCCGACGTGCCGATGCTGTCGCGCACCCACGGCCAGCCGGCCTCGCCGACCACCCTGGGCAAAGAGCTGGCCAACGTCGTCTACCGCCTGGAGCGCCAGATCGCCCAGGTCGCCGCCGTGCCGCTGCTGGGCAAGATCAACGGCGCCGTGGGCAACTACAACGCCCACTTGTCGGCCTACTCGCAGATCGACTGGGAGCAGAACGCCCGCGCCTTCATCGAAGACGAACTGGGTCTGCAGTTCAACCCGTACACCACCCAGATCGAGCCGCACGACTACATCGCCGAGCTGTTCGATGCCATCGCTCGCTTCAACACCATCCTCATCGACTTCGACCGCGACGTCTGGGGCTACATCTCGCTGGGCTACTTCAAGCAGAAGACCGTCGCCGGCGAAATCGGCTCCTCGACCATGCCGCACAAGGTCAACCCGATCGACTTCGAAAACTCCGAAGGCAACCTCGGTATCGCCAACGCGCTGTTCCAGCACCTGGCCAGCAAGCTGCCGATCTCGCGCTGGCAGCGCGACCTGACCGACTCCACCGTGCTGCGCAACCTGGGCGTGGGCTTTGCCCATAGCGTCATCGCCTATGAAGCCAGCCTGAAGGGCATCGGCAAGCTGGAGGTCAACGAAGCGCGCATCGCCGCCGACCTCGACGCTTGCTGGGAAGTACTGGCCGAGCCGATCCAGACCGTCATGCGCCGCTTCAACATCGAGAACCCCTACGAGAAGCTCAAGGAGCTGACCCGTGGCAAGGGCATCACCCCTGAAGCGCTGCTGACCTTCATCGACGGCCTGGACATGCCGGCCGACGCCAAGGCCGAGCTCAAGCTGCTCACCCCGGCCACCTACATCGGCAACGCAGCCGCCCAGGCCAAACGCATCTGACCTGCGCCCTGCGTACAACGCCCGGCTCAGCCGGGCGTTTTTATTCCCGGACGAAAATTACGTTTTTTCAATAGGTTGAACATGAATCCTGATACTCCACTGCAGCTGCTTGGCGGCCTCACCGCTCGTGAATTCCTGCGCGACTACTGGCAGAAGAAGCCCCTGCTGGTGCGCCAGGCCTTCACCGACTTCGAAAGCCCGATCGATCCGGACGAGCTGGCCGGGCTGGCCCTTGAGGAAGAGGTCGAATCGCGCCTGGTGCTGGAGCACGGCGAACGCCCATGGGAGCTGCGCCGCGGCCCGTTCGAGGAAGACACCTTCGCCACCCTGCCCGAGCGTGACTGGACCCTGCTGGTCCAAGCCGTGGACCAGTTCGTTCCGGAGGTGGCCGAGCTGCTGGAGAACTTCCGCTTCCTGCCCAGCTGGCGTATCGACGATGTGATGATCAGCTTTGCCGCCCCCGGTGGCAGCGTCGGTCCGCACTTCGACAACTACGACGTATTCCTGCTGCAGGGCCATGGCAAGCGCAACTGGAAAGTCGGCCAGATGTGCAACAGCGACAGCCCGCTGATCGAACACGCCGACCTGCGCATCCTCGCCGATTTCGAGCAGAGCGACGAATGGACCCTTGAGCCGGGCGACATGCTCTACCTGCCGCCGCGCCTGGCCCACTACGGTGTGGCCGTGGACGACTGCCTGACCTACTCGGTCGGCTTCCGCGCCCCAAGCGCTGCCGAAGTGCTGACCCACTTCACCGACTTCCTCAGCCAGTTCCTGCCTGACGAAGAGCGCTACAGCGACGCCGACGCCCAACCTGTCAGCGACCCACACCAGATCCAGCACGACGCCCTCGACCGCCTCAAGGCCCTGTTGGCCGAGCACATGGGTGACGAGCGCCTGCTGCTGACCTGGTTCGGCCAGTTCATGACCGAGCCGCGCTACCCCGAGCAGGTGGCAGGCGAGGCGCTGAGCGAAGAAGAGCTGATCAATTATCTCGAACAGGGCGCGATCCTGGTGCGCAACCCGAGCGCACGCCTGGCCTGGTCGGAAGTCGACGACAACCTGCTGCTGTTCGCCAGCGGCCAGAGCCGCCTGCTGTCCGGTCATCTGCGTGCTCTTTTGCAACTGATTTGTTCAGCCGACGCCCTGCACAGCGAAAACCTTGTAGAGTGGCTGGAAGACGAAGAAGGCCTCACGCTTGTCTGCCAGTTGGTTCAACAAGGAAGCCTGGGATTTGCCAATGAATAAGATCCGCGTTCGCCTCGCCGACTGGCATAAAGACAACGCCGATATCCATCGTATCCGCAGCGCGGTATTCGTCGCCGAGCAGCACGTGCCGCCAGAGCTGGAGTTCGATGCCGAAGATCCGACCGCGGTCCATTTCCTGGCCATGGAAGGTGACTACCCGATCGGCACCGCGCGCCTGTTGCCAGACGGCACCATCGGTCGAGTGTCGGTGCTCAAGGACTGGCGTGGTCTGAAAGTCGGTGACGCGTTGATGAATGCGGTCATCATCGAAGCGCAGAACCGTGACCTCAAGCAGCAGATGCTCAGCGCCCAGGTACATGCCACACCCTTCTATGAGCGCCTGGGTTTCAAGGTGGTCAGCGAAGAGTTCCTCGAGGCCGGCATCCCGCACGTGGACATGGTCCGCGATTCGCGCGAGATCGCCTGATCGGAAGGGGCCGGCACTGCCGGCCCCTCCGT
>NZ_JACVTY010000028.1:0-89397 GCF_016624805.1 Pseudomonas sp. S44 | reverse complement strand
CCCCCCCCCCCCCCCCCCCCCCCCCCCCCCCCCCCCCCCCCCCCCCCCCGCGGGGCCCCCCCCCCCCCCCCCGCTACTTTTCCGGCTACAGAATCGGTGAAATCAAGCGCGCGATGCGCATCCCCAGCTGCTGCAGCCGATGAGTGTCACGGCTGTCTTCGGCGGTTATCTCCCGCGATTGCTCGAAGTCGCACAGCAGCATGGCCTCGACCTGATCGGCAAAGGCGCGGTCGATGGTCAGCAAGGTGATCTCGAAATTCAAGCGGAACGAGCGGTTGTCCATGTTGGCGCTGCCGATGGCGCTGACATCATCGTCCACCAGGATCACCTTCTGATGCACGAAGCCCGGCTGATAACGGAATATGCGCACCCCGGCCCGCACAGCTTCGAAGGCGAACAGGCTGGAGGCGGCATAGACGATCTTGTGGTCGGGCCGTGACGGAATCAGTATCCGCACATCGACGCCGCGCAGCACTGCTAGGCGCAGTGCCGCGAAGACGGCTTCGTCTGGAATGAAGTAGGGGCTGGTGATCCAGATACGCCGTGTTGCCGACTGAATCGCTTCGACGAAGAACAGTTGGCAGGTCTCCTGTGGGTCCGCCGGGCCGCTGGCAAGCACCTGACACAGTACGCCATCTTCTGGATAGGCATCGGGCAGGATCAGCGGTGGCAGCTCACGGGTGGCCCAATACCAGTCTTCGGCGAACGACTCCTGCAGACAGGCCAGCACCGGTCCGCTGACCTGCACGTGGGTATCGCGCCAGGGTGACAGGCGTGGATTGCCGCCCAGGTACTCATCACCGACGTTGTGCCCACCGACGAAACCCTGGAGTCCGTCAACCACGACAATCTTGCGGTGGTTGCGAAAGTTGACCTGGAAGCGGTTGAACCACCCACGGCGCGAGGAGAAGGCCTGGATCTGTACACCGCCCTCGCGCAGCACCTGGCTGTAGCGCGCCGGCAGGGCATGGCTGCCGACCTGATCGAACAATACGTAAATCCTTACCCCTTCGGCGGCCTTGCGCAGTAGCAGTTGTTGCAGCTCCTGGCCGATGGCGTCGTCGTGGATGATGAAGAACTGCACCAGGACCGTGTCCCGCGCCTCGCCGATGGCAGCGAAGATCGCGTCGAAGGTCGCAGTGCCATCGATCAGCAATTTCACCTGGTTGTTGGCCAGGCAGGGCATGCGACCAAGCTTGGGCATGGCACGCAGTGCCGCGTAGCTTTCCGACTCCCGGGCGGTCAGGGCTTCCTCCACCCAGGGGCGCCAGTTGAGGTCGGCCATCGCCACGTGCATCTCCTGGTTGGCTTGGCGCCGCGCCTGGATGTAGGCGTAAAAGGAGCGGGCGCCAAAGATCAGATATGGCACCAGGGTCAGGTAGGGAATGAAGAACAGTGACATTGCCCAGGCGATTGCGCCTTGAGCGGTACGCACAGTGAACACCGCATGCAGCGCAGCGATGATGCCCAGGAAGTGAATCAGTCCGAGCAGGTAACCGAAGAAGTAGGGGCTGTGGTAATCCATACGCATCCTGCATTCCAAGAGCACTGCCGCCTAACAGAGCATGTTCCCGGGGCCACTTGCAACCCGCGGGCGAAAAAGACGTCTAAGGCTCTGTCCGGCCTGTAGCCGGTATTTCGAGGAGCACTGATCCATGAAGATTCGTCTGCCACTGATTGCCCTGGCACTGGGCCTGGGCAGCCCGCTGCTGGCGCAAGCGCAGATGCTGCAACCCGGTCTGTGGGAGTTGACCACCAGCAACATGCAGGTCGACGGCAAGCCATTGCCCGATATGGCGTTCATGCTCGGCCAACTGAAGAACCTGCCGCCGGAGCAGCGCGCCATGATGGAGGGTGCCTTGGCCAAGCAAGGCATTACCGTGGGGGGCAATGGAGTGCGCTCGTGCCTGACGCCAGAGCAGGTGGCTACCAATGATATTCCGCTGCAGGATCCGCAGTCGGGTTGCACGCAGAAGATCACCGACCGTCAAGCCAACGTCTGGAAGTTCCAGTTCAGTTGCCCCAAAGCCCAAGGCACCGGTCAGGCAACCTTCCTCAGTGATCGCGAATTCACCACCCAGGTCAGCGGCACCTTCAATGCCTCGGGCGTTCAGCAGCAGGGCAGCATGAACACCCGGGCGGTGTGGCTGGGTAATGATTGCGGGAACGTACGTCCACGCAGCTAGCGCCTCACCATTGCCACTGGCTGGCAGCCACTGCGTCGTGGGCATGCAGGCTTTCCGCATGTTCCACGCGCAGATCGAAGCCGGTGGCCCATTCCAATTCGCGCAGCGCCAGGTGCACGCGACGCGCAGCATCTTCACAGAACATCAGGTTCTGACCATTGGCCAGGGCGAACGCCTGTTCGTCGGCTCTTTTCACGGCCGTCTGCACGGCGGTACCCAATGCGTTTTCCACGGTATCGATCAGCGCGTTGAGCGGAAGCGTTTGCAGGTTGTCCCGCAGACGCACCTTGATGAAGGCCTGGCTGCGCTGGCTGTGGGGCGTCGCAACGATACCTGCACTGCTGCCCAGCCATTGCAGAATGGCCTGCGGGTCGAGCGTCTGGTTGGCGAAGTCCTTGAGAAATTGCTGCTGGATGAGCTGGCGCGCCAGCGCAGCGGAGCATGGGCAGGTGGATGAGTAGGGGATTTCCACGTGTTGTTCCACGTGGAACATCTCGTTTTCGATGCGTGCATCAAGGGTGATCGGGTAGCGCTTCCAGCCCTCCAACGGGCTGACAAGCGCTGGACGCTTAATCAGATAGTCGAATTTCAGGCGCAGGTAGGCGCTGGACGAAAGCCCTTCATGGCTGTCGAGAAAGCGGGCCAGGAGCTGGCGCAATGCCAAGGGCGTCAGTTCGGTGTGCTCCAGTGCCTCCAGCGCAAGGTAAAGGCGCGACATATGGATGCCGCGCGATTCACCATCATCCAGGCTCACGCCGGCATCAGCCCAGGCGCTCAGGCGGTACCCGTTCAGTTGCACAGGCAGGGCGATACCGCGCATACCGACCCAATCCAGGGGTTGGAGCTTGTGGCTGGTTTGTGCGGCGATGTCGGGAAGCATCAGGCTGGTCATCGATAGAGTCCATGAAGAAGGGGCTTCAGCGGCAACCTCCGATCAAGCTGCAATGCAGGTTGAAACGTTGGCCGCTTGAGCTGGATACGCGGTTCAGGGTGGTCCAGCCGACGCGCCGGCTGTAGCCCACCCAGGCTTCGCCGTCGCTGGCCAGGCCGGTGAAAAAGGTCATCTGTCCATAGCGGCTGTTGGTCTGCGCCCAGAGTCGTCGACTGTTGCTGTCATACCCGCGCAGATGAAAGTCTCGGCCCTCAGTTCGCACACTGTAGTAACTGCCTTTGCCGTCTTCGCAGGCCAACAGCGTGGCGCTGCGGGTGCACAACGCCAGGCTGGGCTGTGGGATCGCAGCGTAGAGCGGGATGGGCACGGCAAGTGCCAGCAGCAATAGGGCGAGGTTCGAGTGCTTCATGTCCATCCTCTCGGGCAGCCGTTCGACAGACGCGGCTTGGCGAAATTGTATTGTTATATTATAACGTTGTGCAATGCGTCGTTTCGAATGCGCTTTGCCCGATGAGGTTCACCATGACCAACCGCCTTCCCGTTACCGTGCTGTCCGGCTTCCTCGGGGCCGGCAAGAGCACGCTGCTCAACCATGTCCTGCGCAACCGTGAAAACCTGCGGGTTGCGGTGATCGTCAACGACATGAGCGAAATCAACATCGATGCCAGCGAGGTACAGCGTAATGTGAGCCTCAATCGCGCCGAAGAAAAGCTCGTCGAGATGAGCAATGGCTGCATCTGCTGCACCCTGCGCGAAGACCTGCTCGAGGAAGTGGCCCGGCTCGCCGACGAAGGCCGCTTCGATTACCTGCTGATCGAATCCACTGGCATTTCCGAACCACTGCCGGTGGCCGAAACCTTCACCTTCCGCGACGAACAGGGCCGCAGCCTCTCCGACATGGCGCGCCTGGATACCATGGTCACGGTGGTCGACGGCCTCAACTTCCTGCGGGATTACCAGGCGGCGGACAGCCTGGCCAGTCGTGGCGAAACCCTGGGTGAGCAGGACGAACGCTCGATCAGCGACTTGCTGATCGAGCAGATCGAGTTTGCCGACGTGTTGCTGCTGAGCAAGATCGACCTCATCAGTCAGCACGAACGCGAGGAACTGACCGCGATCCTGCGCAGCCTCAACGCCCGTGCCCAGATCGTGCCAATGGTGATGGGCCAGGTGCCGCTGGAGCGTATTCTCGATACCGGGCTGTTCGACTTCGAGCAAGCGTCCCAGGCGCCGGGTTGGTTGCAGGAACTGCGCGGCGAGCATGTGCCGGAAACCGAGGAGTACGGCATCGCCTCGACCACCTGGCAGGCACGCAGGCCGTTTCATCCACAGCGCTTTTTCGACTTTATCCACAACAGCTGGAGCAATGGTCGGTTGCTGCGTTCGAAAGGCTTTTTCTGGTTGGCCAGCAAGTACCAGGAAGCCGGCAGTTGGTCGCAGGCAGGCGGCATGATGCGTCATGGGCTGGCGGGTCGCTGGTGGCGTTTCGTACCGCGTGAGCAGTGGCCGCAAGATGAAGAGAACCTCGAAGCGATCCTCAAGCAGTGGACGGTCGATTCTGGCGACTGCCGCCAGGAGCTGGTGTTTATCGGTCAGAACATCGACTTCGCACGGTTATCCACAGAGCTTGAAGCGTGTCTGCTGACGGACGATGAGATGGAACTCGGGCCGATGGCCTGGTTGCGCCTGAATGATCCGTTCGGCCCATGGTATGAAGAGGCGGCAGCATGAAGGCGGCACCTCGGCTTGTGGATATCCGCCAGGCGTTCGGCGAGTCGCCGCAGGTGATGACAGACATCCTGCAGGATGGCGTCAACCTGGCCGTGTGGCAGCGAAGCTTACCGGCGCAGGTCGAGGACTTCGCGGCCCTGCTGCTCAATCTTGGCCAGCCGATGTCGGATGAACGTGTGATGGAGGTGGATGAGCGTGAGCCGCCGGTGTTGCATCGCTTGCTGCCCGAGGCGGCCGATCTGCACGGTTACGAAGGTTTTGTAGCTGACGTGTCGTGGTTGGTGGCGGCCTATACCTGCCTGCTGGGCGCGCGCCGCGTGGGCTTGCGGCTGAGGCTGCTCGACGGGGCGATGTGCCCGCGCTTTCATGTGGATCATGTCCCACTGCGTCTGCTGACCACCTATGCGGGGGCCGGCAGTGAGTGGTTGGAAGAAGGCGACATCGACCGCAGCCGTTTGCAACTGGCCGAAGCACCTGTGGATAACATTCGGCGCTTGCAGGCGGGGGATGTGGCCTTGCTCAAGGGAGAGAAGTGGTTGGGTAACGAGGGGGCAGGGCTGGTGCACCGCTCGCCGCCGACGCCGCCGGGAGAGAAGCGGCTGTTGTTGAGTCTTGATTGGTTGGGGTGAGGGCTTTGCCCGCGAAGAGGTCCGTAAAGGCAACGAACCTGTATCCACGATAGACTGGCATCACGTCCACCTAGATTCCGAGCCATGTTGCAGCACATTCCCACCTACGTCATCGCCGGCCCACTGGGCGCAGGCAAGACCAGCCTGATTCGCCACCTGCTCGGTCAGCGCCCGGAAAACGAGCGCTGGGCGGTGCTGGTCAATGAGTTCGGCCAGATTGGCCTCGACGCTGCGCTGCTCAGCACCGACGAGGCCGGCGTCGCCATCGGCGAGGTGGCGGGCGGTTGCTTGTGTTGTGTCAACGGGGCGCCATTCCAGGTCGGCCTGGGGCGTCTGCTGCGCAAAGCCAAGCCCGACAGGCTGTTCATCGAGCCTTCCGGCCTCGGTCATCCCGTGCAATTGCTGGAGCAGTTGAGGCACGCGCCCTGGATCGGTGTGCTGGATGTCCAGCCCCTGCTGATGGTGCTGGATGCTGTCGCCCTGGCGCGGGGTGAACCGCTGCCCGATGCGCAACAGCAGGCAGTGGCGCAGGCGGGGTTGTTGATTTTCAACAAGTCAGAAGATGTGGATGATGCACAGCGTCTGTTGATAACTGCGGCGTTTGGCGAAATCAGGGCGGTGTGGACGGATCATGCTGCGCTTGCCCTGGATAACCTGCCCATTTTGTCCACAGAGCCCCTACCCCCAGCGGATCTTTCCTGCCTGCCTGTGGACAGTGCACCCGTCAGCTTGGCTGCCCTGTGGACAGATCCGCGCCAACCCATCTGCCAGGCGCAGCAAGGTGAGGGTGGGTGGAGTGTGGGCTGGCGCTGGCATCGGAGCCAGCGCTTCGATGAGGCTGCATTGCGTGGCGTGCTCGCACAATGGGCGTGGCGGCGAGCCAAAGGGGTTATCCACAGCACCCAGGGTTGGCAATCATTCAACGGCCTGGGGCGCGGTGTGCCTGAGTGGCGTTCAAGCGAATGGCGCAGGGACTCGCGTATCGAGCTGATCTTCGATCAGCCCCAGCCGTTACAGCCCCTTCAAGCAGCCATCGAGCACTGCCGCGTAAACGGCTGATCAGTTGCGCCAGCGGTTATGCTCCTGGCGCCATTGCTGCATTTCGATAACGTTGTCGGTGCGCGGCGGGGTCTTGATCTCGAACGGATAGGGTGCCAGTTCGATCTGTACGGTATGGGCGCCGAACTGGGTCACGGTGCCGGGGTGACGCTGTTCGCCAGTAACGGTGAACTCGAAGGCATAGACCCGCGCCAGGCGCTTGCGGCCATTGGCATCGCGTACGAAGGCGATGCGCTTGAGGGCCACGGCGTCGTCTAGCAGCTCCAGGTCGAGCTTCGCACAATGCTGCTTGACCCGTTCCAGCGCCTTCTCACGCAAGCCATGGTTGTGCCACAGCCAGGCGCCAGCCGTCGCCAACAGCATCAGGACGAACAGGTTCTCCAGGGTCAACATTTGCATATGCTCCAGACAGGTGGCTTCAGCTTAACTGCGTGCCTGGCCTGTCGTACAGGTGGCTTTCGGGTTCATACTGATCGACTTTCACTTATCCACACAGCTTCGGAAGTCTCCTGCATGAAACGTACACCGCACTTGCTCGCGATCCAGTCCCATGTGGTCTTTGGCCATGCCGGAAACAGCGCCGCGGTGTTTCCCATGCAGCGCATCGGCGTCAATGTCTGGCCGCTCAACACTGTGCAGTTCTCCAACCACACTCAGTATGGCCAGTGGGCTGGCGAAGTGCTTGCTCCGGAGCAAATTCCTGCGTTGGTGGAAGGCATTTCCAATATCGGCGAGCTGGGCCATTGCGATGCAGTGCTGTCGGGTTACCTGGGCAGTGCCGAGCAGGGGCGGGCGATCCTGGCCGGCGTCGAACGGATCAAGGCGGTCAACCCGCGTGCGCTGTACCTGTGCGACCCGGTGATGGGGCACGCCGAGAAGGGCTGCATCGTGCCCCAGGAGGTCAGCGACTTCCTGCTTGAGCAGGCGGCGTCGGTGGCTGACATCCTCTGCCCGAACCAGCTCGAGCTCGACAGTTTCTGTGGTCGGCATGCGCAGTCGCTGGAAGATTGCGTGGCCATGGCGCGCGGCCTGCTGGCACGTGGGCCGCAGGCGGTGCTGGTCAAGCACCTGGCCTACCCGGGGCGCGGCGAGGATGCTTTCGAGATGCTGCTGGTGACCCGCGAGCAGAGCTGGCACCTGCGCCGCCCGCTGCTGGCGTTTCCGCGTCAGCCGGTTGGAGTCGGTGACCTGACCTCGGGGCTTTTCCTGGCGCGGGTACTGCTGGGCGATTCGTGGCTGCAGGCCTTCGAGTTCACCGCGGCGGCGGTGCACGAAGTGCTGCTGGAAACCCAGGCCTGCGCCAGCTACGAGTTGCAGCTGGTGCGGGCGCAGGACCGTATCGCCCATCCGCGGGTGCGGTTCGAAGCACAGGTGCTGGCGTTCTAGATCACTCGGTCTTCAGGTCCTGGTAGCGCTTCTCCAGCTCCTGGCGGATCTGTCGGCGCTGCTGGCCCTGCAGGAAGCGGCGCTTCTCTTCGCTGTTCTGTGGCTGACGTGGCGGCACCGCGACCGGGCGGCGATTGTCGTCGACCGCGACCATGGTGAAGAAGCAGCTGTTGGAGTGGCGAACGGAGCGCTCGCGGATGTTCTCGGTCACCACCTTGATGCCCACTTCCATGGACGTGTTGCCGGTGTAGTTGACCGAGGCGAGGAAGGTCACCAGTTCGCCGACGTGCACCGGCTCGCGGAAGATCACCTGGTCCACCGACAGGGTCACGACATAAGTACCGGCATAGCGGCTGGCGCAGGCATAGGCCACTTCGTCGAGGTATTTCAGCAGGGTGCCGCCATGTACGTTGCCCGAGAAGTTGGCCATGTCCGGCGTCATCAGGACGGTCATGCTCAGCTGGGCGTTTCCAGGTTCCATAGTGTGCTCACGGTGAGGTTGCGCTGAAACGGGGCGGGTATCTGCAGACACTTCTGTTCCCCTCTGTTGAGGTTTCCCATCCTGGAAACGGACGTCGCTCGACGGTCCGTCGTCACGCCGATCATGCCATTACCTCGTGCGCTTTTGCCGATCTGTTTCTACATATTGCACGGGCGTTTGACGAGCGGACGCGATGTTACCCTGAGTACGCCCATGCAACATGGGAGTTCCACCCTTCAACACAATCTGTACTAGCTGCTCGATCGGGGATGCCTGGCAGAGGAGCGGTCTGCCCCGTGCGTAGAGAAAAGGAGTGCCACGCCATGCATGCCATAAGCTTCATCCAGGATCTGGCCGTGATCATGCTGGTCGCAGGGGTGGTAACCATTCTTTTCCACAGGCTGCGCCAACCAGTGGTGCTGGGCTACATCGTCGCCGGTTTCATCATCGGCCCTCACACGCCGCCGTTCGGCCTCATCCACGACGAAGACACGATCAAGACCCTGGCCGAGCTCGGGGTGATCTTCCTGATGTTCTGCCTGGGCCTGGAGTTCAGCCTGCGCAAGCTGTTCAAGGTGGGGGCGACCGCCTTCATCGCTGCCTTCCTCGAAATCGTGCTGATGATCTGGATCGGCTTCGAGATCGGCCGCTGGTTCGGCTGGAGCACCATGGACTCGTTGTTCCTCGGCGCCATCCTGGCGATCTCCTCGACGACGATCATCGTCAAGGCGCTCAACGACCTGAAGATGAAGAACGAGCGGTTCGCGCAGCTGATTTTCGGCGTCCTGATCGTCGAGGACATCCTCGGCATCGGTATAATCGCCCTGCTTTCAGGCATTGCGGTCAGCGGTACGGTCAGTTCCGGCGAGGTGTTCTCCACTGTCGGCAAGCTGTCGCTGTTCATGATCGTGGCGCTGGTCATTGGCATCCTGCTGGTGCCACGGCTGCTGGCCTACGTTGCGAAGTTCGAGAGCAACGAGATGTTGCTGATTACCGTACTGGGGCTGTGCTTCGGCTTCTGCCTGCTGGTGGTCAAGCTCGAGTACAGCATGGTGCTGGGCGCCTTCCTGATCGGTGCGATCATGGCCGAATCGCGCCAGTTGCTGAAGATCGAGCGCCTGATCGAGCCGGTACGCGACCTGTTCAGCGCCATCTTCTTCGTCGCCATTGGCCTGATGATCGATCCGCAGGTGTTGATCGACTACGCCTGGCCGATCGTGGTGATCACCCTGGCTGTGGTGCTGGGCAAGATGCTCTCCTGCGGCATGGGCGCCTTCATTGCGGGCAACGATGGACGTACCTCATTGCGTGTGGGGATGGGGCTTTCACAGATTGGCGAATTCTCCTTCATCATCGCTGCCCTGGGCATGACCTTGCAGGTCACCAGCGACTTCCTCTACCCAGTCGCAGTGGCCGTCTCGGCCATCACCACCTTGCTCACGCCTTACCTGATTCGTGCCGCGGATCCCCTGTCGATTCGTCTGGGCAAGGTGGTACCGCAGCGCCTGTCGCGGGTGCTGTCGCTGTATGGCGAGTGGTTGCGCAACATTCAGCCTCAAGGCGAGGGCGCCATGCTGGCGGCGATGATCCGGCGCATCCTGCTGCAAGTGGGGGTGAACCTGGCACTGGTAATCGCCATCTTCTTCAGCGGTGGTTACTTCGCGGTACGCATCGGCACCTGGTTGAGCGAATGGATCGGTGATGTCGGGCAGCAGAAGGCGGTGATCTGGGGTGCGGCATTGTTGTTGTCACTGCCCTTCCTGATCGCCGCTTATCGCAAGCTCAAGGCGCTGTCGATGCTGTTGGCGGAGATGGGGGTCAAGCCGGAGATGGCCGGGCGTCACACTCAGCGCGTGCGCCGCGTGATTGCCGAAGTGATTCCGCTGTTGTCGCTGCTGGTGATCTTCCTGCTGCTGTCGGCATTGTCGGCGAGCATCCTGCCGACCAACGAGCTTTTGCTGGTCATCGCCGTGGTCGCGGCCGTGGTGGTCGCGCTGTTGTGGCGTTGGTTCGTGCGCGTGCATACGCGCATGCAGATCGCCCTGCTGGAAACGTTGGAGAACAGCCGCGATCACTCGCATTGAGGGGTGATCGCTCCCTGCGCAAGACTCCATGGTAGTCCGAGGGGATCAGGCGGTAACGATGTCGCCAGGCGCAGAAAGCCTGGCGATTCTACGAGTAGTTAATGGCGGTGTGCCATTATTTTGCGCATTCGGGTTCAGCTTTCCAGCCAGACGTCCCGCGCCCAGTGCCACACCGACTCCCAGCTTTCCTCGCCAACGATTTCTTCGTCGCCATCCCACAGCACTACCGTGCCGTCTTCCTCGACGCAGTAGTAACTGTCGCCGTCCTGGCAAAGGGGGATCAGGTCGCGTGGTACGCCGGCATCCCAGGCATTGGCGGCAACATCAGGCAAGTAGGTGTGCGACTGCGGGTCGGTGACAGTGACCGGCTCGAGGGAACCGTAGACCACGTCGCTGACGGTCAGCAGGAATTCCTTGAAGACGAAGGGAATGTTGATGAACAGCTGTTCTTCGATTTCGACCAGTTGGTCTTCGTCGGGAAGCTCCAGGGGCACGGGTACTGGCTCATTGGCTTCACGGAGTTGTTCGATCACTTCTTCCACAGTTCACTTCCTCTTACCTTGATGACAACGCTGCGCGTTATACCCTAGTAGCCCAGTGCGGCAAAAGCAAAAACCCCGGGACAGGCCCGGGGTTTTTCTGTGAAGCGCGTCAGAATCAGCCGTTCTGGCGGATACCGGCGAGCATCCAGGGCTGGTTCTCGCCCTGTGCACGCTCCATGTGCCAGCTTTCGCTGAAGGCCTCGCCCTGATCGAAGCGCGAGTTCTTCGATACGCCACGGAAGGTCAGGGTAGCGATGGTCTTGTCGGCGCGGTCGTCGACGCCTTCCAGCTGCACATCGAGGTCGTCGATGTAGGTGGACTGGAAGCCATCACCTTGTTCGGCACGCTCACGCTTGAGGAACTCGAGCATTTGCGGGGTAACGAACTCGGCGATCTTGTCCATCTCGTTCGCATCCCAGTGCTGCTGAAGCGTCTGGAAGTGGTTGCGGGCAGCGGCCAGGAAGCTCTGCTCGTTGAACCAGGCCGGGGCGTTGATGACTGGCGCGGCGGCGACAGGCGCGGCCGATCCACCGAAGATCGATTGCGCAGGCTGTTGTTGCACTTCACGCTGGTAAGGAGCGTGGCCGGCGGCTGCGGCAGCTTGCGGCTGCTGCTGGCGACGGCGCGCAGCGATGAAGCGGAAGACCAGGAAGGCGATCAGGCCCATGATCAGGAAGTCGAGGATCTGCATGCCCTGGAAGCCGTCTCCCATGAACATGGAGGCGAGCAGGCCACCGGCGGCGAGGCCGGCCAGAGGGCCCAGCCAGCGCGAAGCACCGCTGGCAGCGGCCGGTGCACGGCCTGGAGCGGTCGGCGCGGCGGCAGGCGTGGTTGGGGAGGCTTGGCGGGTCTGGTGCATAGGCGCAGCGCCCGAGCTCTTGCCACCGCCGAAGCGCTTGGCGTTGGCGTCGAGGCTCAGCGTCAGGCCGACGCAGAGCGCCAGTGCGATGCTAAGAAAACGTTGCATAAGATGGGATTTCCCGTTTTGTGGATTGCACGCGCGTCATGGTGCACATGATCTAGGAGACATGGCTAGCGCAAGAATGTTTCGAGCTTTTGCCTGATCCTGTAGTCCGCGTCTGAATCTGGCGTCTGAAAGAGCGTTGCAGGACGAGTCAGCGCGACTCGTCCTCAGATCGCTTCCAGCTTGGCATACCCCAGCATCAGCCACTTGCTGCCTTCGTCGAAGTTCACCTGCACGCGAGCCTGTGCCCCGGACCCTTCAAAGTTGAGGATGACTCCTTCACCAAACACCGAGTGCTGCACGCGTTGGCCAAGGCTGAACGCGGTCTGCGGAATGTTGGCGTTGGCGAACAGGCTGCTGGCCTGGGTCTGCGCACCGCCGAAAGGACGGCTGACCGAATTGGACAAGCGTACTTCCTGAACCAGACCTGCCGGAATTTCCCGTACGAAACGCGACACCTTGTTGTATGTCTCGCTGCCATACAGGCGCCGGGTCTCGGCGTAGGTCATGATCAGCTGGCGCATCGCGCGGGTGATCCCGACGTAGGCCAGACGGCGCTCCTCCTCAAGGCGGCCAGGTTCTTCCAGGCTCATCTTGTGCGGGAACAGGCCTTCTTCCAGGCCGACCAGGAACACGTAGGGGAACTCCAGGCCCTTGGCGCTGTGCAAGGTCATCAACTGCACACTGTCTTCGTGCTCGTCTGCCTGGGCGTCGCCGGCCTCCAGCGAGGCGTGACCGAGGAATGCCGACAGCGGCGAAAGGTCGGCATCTTCTTCAGTGGATTCGAAGTTGCGCGCAGCGCTGACCAGTTCCTCAAGGTTTTCCACCCGAGCCTGGCCCTTTTCACCCTTTTCTTCCTGGTGGTAGATGATCAGCCCGGACTGCTCGATGACGGTCTGGGTCATGGTGTGCAGTGGCATCTCCATGACCTTGGTCGCAAGGTTTTCCATCAACTCGATGAAGCCGCCCAGGGCACTGGCCGCACGGCCTTTGAGTGCTTTGGCAGCGAGCAGCTGGCACATGGCATCCCACATCGACAGCTGGCTGTGGCGGGCATGTTCGCGGATCGCTTCGACCGTCTTCTCGCCGATGCCGCGTGGCGGAACGTTGATCACCCGCTCGAGTGCTGCATCGTTGCCGCGGCCTTCGAGCAGACGAAGGTAGGCCATGGCGTTCTTGATCTCGGCGCGCTCGAAGAAGCGCTGGCCACCATAGATGCGGTAGGGGATGCGCTCACGCAGCAGGGCTTCTTCGAGCACCCGCGACTGGGCGTTGGAGCGATAGAGGATGGCGATGTCGCTGCGCGAGTTGCCGTCCTTGATGACGCGCTCGATGCTTTCGACCACGTAGCGTGCTTCGTCGTGCTCGTTGTATGCCGCGTACAGGGTGAGGGGTTCGCCTTCGCCCAGATCGGTCCAGAGCTCCTTGCCCAGACGCCCGCTGTTATTGGCGATCAGGGCGTTGGCGGCCTTGAGGATGCCACTGGTGGAGCGGTAGTTCTGCTCCAGGCGGATCAGTTCGGCGTCGGGGAAGTCGGCGGTGTATTGATGGATGTTCTCGATCTTCGCACCGCGCCAGCCATAGATCGACTGGTCGTCGTCGCCCACAGCCATCAGGCTTTCGCCACCGCCGGCCAGCAGGCGCAGCCAGGCATACTGCACGGCGTTGGTGTCCTGGAATTCGTCCACCAGCAGGTGGCGGAAACGGCGCTGGTAGTGCTCGAGCAGGCCAGGGTTGTCGCGCCACAGGTCGAGAGCGCGCAGCAGCAGCTCGGAGAAGTCGATGACCCCGGCGCGCTCGCAGGCCTGCTCATAGGCTTCGTAGATGCCGCGCATGGTCGCCAGGAACAGGTCGCCGCTGGCCTGGATGTGCTGCGGGCGCAGGCCTTCGTCCTTCTGGCCGTTGATGAACCACTGGGCCTGGCGTGCCGGCCAGCGCTGCTCATCCAGGCCCATCTCGCGGATCACTCGCTTGATCAGCCGCTGCTGATCGTCGCCGTCGAGGATCTGGAAATTCTGCGCCAGGCGCGCTTCCTGCCAGTGGGCACGCAGCAGGCGGTGGGCCAGGCCGTGGAAGGTGCCGACCCACATGCCAGCCGGGTTGATGCCCAGCAACTGCTCGATACGGTGACGCATCTCCGCGGCAGCCTTGTTGGTGAAGGTCACCGACAGAATCGAATGCGGCGAGGCCTGTTCGACCTGGATCAGCCAGGCGATGCGGTGCACCAGCACGCGGGTCTTGCCAGAGCCGGCGCCCGCGAGCACCAGTTGACGCCCACGCGGGGCTGCTACGGCCTGGCGTTGGGCATCGTTGAGGGAATTGAGCAGTAGGGAGAGGTCATCAGTGTGCATCCGGCCATTCTAGGTTGGCGCGGGGGCTGCGGGCAAATGGTCGGGCATTTGTGAAATCATGACATACAGCAGTTTGGCCTGGCCTCGCGCTTGTGTATGCTCCGTGCACGTTCGCGGCTGACCATTATAAGAACACTGCCATATGACCCAGAATTGCGTGGTGATCGACGCATCACCCGAATCGACAAGGAGCGTTCGCAGGCAATTCGCAACCCAGCTCTCCATCGAGCGGACCCGCCTGCTTTACCAGGGCTCCTTGCTGCCCACCCTGTTCATGTTGCTCAACGGCCTGCTTTGCGCCTGGCTGCTGTGGAGCCCTGCCCGCTATCTGCTGGTCGGCGTGTGGATGGTCTGGTTACTGGCGCTGGTGGCCTTGCGGGTGATCCAGGTGGCGGCCTTCGATGCGGCCTCGCCGGAGCGTCAGGCCAAGCCGACCTGGTGGCGGATGTTTCTGGGTGGTTCGGCCTTCAGTGGCCTGACGCTTGGCTGTGCCGCCCTCGCGCTGGTACCGGTGGACAGTTTCGTCCAGCAGGCCTGGGTTTTCGGCCTGCTGGGCGCAGCGGCGCTGTCGGCGAGCGTCGCCTACGCGGTCAGCCTGCCGGCCTTTCTCAGCTTCGTGTTACCCGGCCTGTTGCCGCCGATCGGATTTCTGTTCTTTTATCAGGACGGGTTGCAGCGCGGCTGGGGCTGGCTTGGCCTGATCCTGCTCGGAGCCCTGATGGTGGTGGCCTGGCAGGTCAATCGTCTGATCGAACGCGGTCTGCTTCGGCGCTTTCAGAACCAGGCACTGATCGAGCATCTGCAGGGTGCGCAACGCCATGGCGAGCAATTGAACCAGGCCTTGAGCGCAGAGATCCGCCACCGTTGTCACGCCGAAGAGCAATTGCGCCAAGCGCAGGCCGGCCTCGAGCTGCGGGTGAGCGAGCGAGGCCGGGAGCTGGCGCTTGCCACCCAGGCCCTGGGTGCCAGCGAGCAGCGCCTGAGCCTGGCGCTGGAGGCTAGCGAACTGGGGCTATGGGACTGGGACCTGCAAACCGACGAAGTCCATCACACCCAGCTGCATGCCTTGTTCGGCCTGGAGCCTGGGCAGGTGCGCTCGGTGCGTGCCGACCTCAAGCCGCGCTTGCATCCCGACGATCTGCCGCTACTGCGTCGCACGCTGGTCGAGCACCTCAAGGGCCGCAGCGACGACTATCGCGTCGAATACCGGGTGCGCCACACGCAAGGTCGCTGGTGCTGGATCGAGGACCGGGGACGGGCGGTCGAGCGTGATGCCGACGGCAAGGTCCTGCGCATGCTGGGTACCCGTCGTGACATCACCGCACAGAAGGAACAGGAAGAACAGCAGCGGCTGGCTGCCACCGTGTTCGAAGCGGCGAGTGAAGGCATCGCCATCCTCGATGCGCACTACCAGTTGCTGGCGGTCAACCAGCGATTCTGCGATCTCACCGGCTACGGGCGCGAAGACCTGATCCTGCGTGACCTGCTGGAGCTGCCCTGCAGCCGCGACGCCCGTCGGCACAGCCAATCGATTCACCAGGCCCTCGAGCAGCAAGGGCGCTGGGAGGGCGAGCTGGTCGAGGCGCGCAGTAATGGCGAGCTCTACCCGCAATGGTTGCAGCTCAATGGCGTGAGCGATGGACGGGGCAACATCAGCAATATCGTGGCGTTCTTCACGGACCTGTCGGCGCGCCGTGAGTCGGAGGAGCGCCTGCGCTATCTGGCCCACTACGATGACCTCACAGGCCTTGCCAACCGAGCGCTGTTCCGTCTGCGCCTGCATGAGGCGGTGCAGCGTGTGCGCCTGAACGGCCGCAGCCTGGCGCTGCTGCATGTCGATCTGGACCGCTTCAAGCTGCTCAATGAAAGCCTGGGGCACGAACTGGCCGACCAGTTGCTGAAGAAAATGGCCCAGCGCCTGGCCAATGCGGTGCCGGAGGCCGACACCGTGGCACGTATCTCCGGCGACGAGTTCGCCGTGCTGTTCGATGGCTACAGCAATCTTTCCAGCCTGGTGCGGGTCACCACACGCCTGCTCGACAAGCTGCGGGTGCCGCAGCGAGTGGGCGGTCATGAGGTGGTGATCAGTGCATCGGTGGGCATCAGTGTGTTGTCGGAGGCCACTTTCGACCTCAACGCTTTGGTCAGTCAGGCCGACATGGCCAAGCAACACGCCAAGCACCTGGGGGGCGACAGCTTCCAGTTCTATACCGAAAGCCTGCGTGCCAGCACCCTGGAGCGCCTGCAACTGGAAAACGATCTGCGCAAGGCTCTCGACGAAAACCAGCTGCGGGTCTACTTCCAGCCCAAGCTGTGCCTGCGTTCCGGCCGCCTGCATGCCGCCGAGGCGCTGGTGCGCTGGCAGCATCCGCAGTGGGGCATGGTGCCGCCAGGCGAGTTCATCGGGCTGGCCGAAGAAACCGGGTTGATTGCGCCGATGGGGGAGTTCGTCCTGCGTCAGGCGTGTTGGCAGGCATGTGAATGGTTGCGCCAGGGTTGGGAGATCCGTGTGTCGGTCAACCTGTCGGTCTACCAGTTGCGCCAGGGCAAGGTGGTCAGCCTGGTGCGTCAGGTACTGCAGGAGACCGGACTGGCGCCGCACCTGCTGGAGCTGGAGCTGACCGAAAGCCAGTTGCTCGACAATGTCGAGCACATCATCGCCACCTTCCAGCAACTGCACGCATTGGGCGTGAAGCTGGCGATCGACGATTTTGGTACCGGCTATTCATCGCTGAGTTACCTCAAGCGCTTTCCGGTGGACTACGTGAAGATCGACCAGGCGTTCATTCGGGGCCTGCAGGAGGGCAGCCAGGATGCCGCGATCATCCGGGCAATCATCGCCATGGCCAAGAGCCTGGGGCTGGAGGTGGTGGCCGAGGGGGTGGAAACCCAGGAGCAGCTGGCATTCCTGCGTGAACAGGGGTGCGACGAGGCGCAGGGTTACCTGATCAGTCGACCGATCGATGCCGCAGCGTTCAAGACGTTGCTGGAGCGCTCGCGAAGATGACCTGCGCCCCGGCGGCAAGTGCCGGGGCAGGAGATGGTCAGAGGTGCCAGTGTCGGCCCTGATGCGCGAGGAGGCTGTTGGCCTGCTCCGGCCCATTGCTGCCTGCCGGGTAGGTCCGCGGTGCCTGGAAGTGTTCCTCCCAGCCTTTGAGGATCGGGTCGATCCAGGCCCACGCAGCCTCCACTTCATCGCGGCGCATGAACAGCGTCGAGTCACCATCCAGTACATCCAGCAGCAGGCGCTCGTAAGCTTCCCAGCGGCGTGTCTGGGCGAAGGCCTGGGCCAGGTTCAGGTCCAGCTCGACCGGCGCCAGGCGCATGCCGCGGCCGGGGCTCTTGGTCATCATGCGCAGGCTGATGTGCTCGTCGGGTTGCAACTGGATCAGCAGTTGGTTGACCTGGCCGCCGGCGAACAGCTCATGGGGCACCGGTTTGAACTGGATGACGATCTGCGACGAGCGCCTTGCCATGCGCTTGCCGGTGCGCAGGTAGAACGGCACGCCGGCCCAGCGCCAGTTCTCGATATGGGCCTGCACGGCGACGAAGGTTTCGGTGTCGCTGTCGTTGTCGACATCCTTCTCGAAGTAGTAGGCCGGGACCTCCTGGCCGCCGATCTTGCCGGCGCCGTACTGGCCGCGCACGGTCTTGTCCTGCACGTCCTGGCCGGTGATCGGGCGCAGCGCACGAAGGATCTTCACCTTCTCGTCGCGCACCGCCTCGGCCTCGAATTGTGCCGGTGGCTCCATCGCCACCAGGCAGAGCAGTTGCAGCAGATGGTTCTGCAGCATGTCGCGGGTAGCGCCGGCGCGATCATAGTAGGCGCCGCGGTTCTCGACCCCGAGGGTTTCGCAGACGCTGATCTGCACATGATCGACCTGGCTGTTGCGCCATACAGGCTCCAGCAGGGCATTGGCGAAGCGCAGGGCCATGAGGTTCTGCACCGTCTCCTTGCCCAGGTAGTGATCGATGCGAAACACCTGGGATTCGTCGAATACCGCGCCGATGGCTTCGTTGATCGCCGTGGCCGACTCCAGTGAATGGCCGATGGGCTTTTCCAGCACGATGCGCGCTTCGCTGTCGGCAAGCCCGGCCAGGCGCAGGTTGTTGGCGATGGGCACGAACAGGTTGGGGGCGGTGGCGAGATAGAAGATCCGGGTCAGGCCACCGGGCTCGCCGAGGTAACGGGCCAGGCGCCCGAAATCGGCGCCTTGGGAGGCGTCCATGGCGAAGTAGTCAAGGCGTGCCGAGAAGCGCTGCCAGACCTCCTCGTCGAAGTCGTTGCGGGCGATCTGCGCCCGGCAATGACGCTCGGTGAGCTTGAGGTAGTCGTTGCGCGGCAGGGGGCGGCGGGCCAGGGCGATGATCCGCACGGCGTTGTGCAGGCGACCCTCGCGGTAGAGCTGATAAAGCGCCGGCAGCAGCTTGTGCAGGGCCAGGTCGCCCGTGCCGCCGAAAACCAGAATGTCGCAAGGGATACTCAAGCCACCACTCTCCCACGTTCGTTTAGCTGGGCGGTCAGCCGGTCATGTAGTATAACTACAAGATAGCTACATCCC
Source organism: Pseudomonas sp. S44 (assembly GCF_016624805.1). Lineage (NCBI taxonomy): Bacteria > Pseudomonadati > Pseudomonadota > Gammaproteobacteria > Pseudomonadales > Pseudomonadaceae > Pseudomonas > Pseudomonas sp. S44. Next base: position 70,530 of record NZ_JACVTY010000028.1, on the reverse strand, counting down.
GGCCAGCCGATCATAACCGAGTCCAGCCTGTGAATCTGTTGCAACATATCGCTCAATCGCGCCACCTGCTGCGCAAATCGGAACTGAAAGTGGCCGATCACGTGCTGCTTGATCCGGCTGCCGTCATGCACAGCTCGATGGCCGATCTTGCCCACAGTGTTGGTATCAGCGAGCCGACCATCGTGCGTTTCTGCCGCGCCATCGGCTGTTCGGGCTTCCAGGACCTCAAGCTCAAGCTGGCGCAAAGCCTGGCGGCGGGCGCCAGCTTCGGCCAGTTCGCCATCCATGAAGACGATTCGGTCGCCGACTACAGCCTGAAGATTTTCGACACCACCTTGCACACGCTGATGGAAGTGCGCGAGCACCTCGACCCGCAGGCGCTGCAGCAGGCGGTAAGTGCCATGGCCCAGGCGCAGCGCGTGGAGTTCTATGGCTTCGGGGCTTCCGGTGCGGTCGCCGCCGATGCCCAGCACAAATTCTTCCGCCTGCTGCTCAGCGCCGCAGCCTATTCCGACCCGCACATGCAGGCGATGTCGGCGGTGACCCTCAAACCGGGTGATGTCGCCGTGTGCATCTCGCAGTCGGGGCGTTCGAAAGACTTGCTGATCACCGCCAACCTGGTGCGTGAAAGCGGCGCCAATCTCATCACCCTGTGCCCGAGCCAGACGCCGCTGGCGGAGCTGTCGACCGTCAACCTGGCGATTGATGTACACGAAGACACCGAGATCTACACCCCGCTGACTTCGCGCATTGCCCACCTGGTGGTGATCGACGTGCTGGCGATGGGCGTGGCCATGGCCCGTGGCCCGAGCCTGGTCAACCACCTCAAGAGCGTCAAGCGCAGCTTGCGCAGCCTGCGCTTGTCGCCCAAGTCGATCAAGGCTACCGACGACTGATCGCGCTGCCACCGCACCGGCCGCTGTGGGAGCGGGTTTACCCGCGAAAGGGCCGGTACGGGCAATTAAAATTCACGATTCTGTCACCATTTCTCAGCCAAACCGTAAACCCTCGGGGCCACCCTGAAGCTCCCGCACCCGATCTGGGAGACAGGCAATGGCAAACGATCATTTCGGTTCGTACCAACCCAACGCCAAGGCTCGCAAGCAGGCTGAGAAGGATCAACGTCGCATGGAATATCGACGTGCGATCGAAAGCTACTGCGACCAGCGTCAACTGTTGCGTGATATCGCCGACTACCCTGAGCTGCAAGACATCACGGTATGGCAGGTGGCGTCGGCGGCTTCCCAGAAAATCGCTCCACAAGCCCGCTGATTTTCGCGCGTTCGCTACGAATGAACGCATGAAATGCCAAGGCCACCGGCGATTGCCGCTTGGCCTTGGACTGCACCACGCACCAGCTGCGGTACAGCGGCAGTTCCTCGACGGGCAATTCCCTGAGCATCCCGGTGGCCAGCTCCATGTTCACTGCATGGCGAGTCAGCAGGGCGATGCCCAAACCGGCGATCACGCATTCGCGCTGGGCGTCGGCCGAGGCCACCTCCAGGGTCTGGGTGAAGTGCACGCGCTTGTCCTTGAAGTACTCCTCGCAGGCTTTGCGCGTGCCCGAGCCTTGTTCGCGGATGAGCAGGGTATGAGGCTCCAGGTCCTGCAGGCGCAAGCGGTCGAGCTTGCACAACGGGTGTTCCGGTGGCGCCACCGCGATGATCGGGTTGTTGAGAAACGGCAGGAACTCCAGGCCCATGTCCTGCGGCACCATCGACATGATGATCAGGTCGTCGCGGTTGTCGGACAGGCGTCGGATGGCCTGGGCGCGATTGACCACCGTGAGGGTGAGGTTGACCTCCGGGTGTCGTTGCTTGAAGGCGGCGAACAGGTGTGGCACGAAGTACTTCGCACTGGATTCGATCGCCAGTTTCAATTGCCCCTGCAGTGAGCCCTGCATGTCCGACAGCTGCATGTCGAGGTTTTCCAGGCGCCCGAAGATGTCGCGGCTGGCACGTTGCAGTGCCTCGGCGGCTTCGGTCAGGTAGAGCTTTTTGCCGACGTACTCGAACAGCGGCTGGCCGACCAGCTCTTCGAGCTGGCGGATCTGTAGACTTACGGCGGGTTGCGTAAGCGCCATCTCTTCTGCCGCGCGGCTGTACGAGCGCAAATCACACACTTCGTTAAAGATCTGCAGCTGACGCAAAGTCATACGCATCAAGGACTTACGCATTTATCCCCAGGCTCCGGCAAAACCTTGTTACCCCACTATAAGCTTTTGCTAATACAGCCCCTAACAAATATTGATTTTTGTTTATTCACCGGTGGCGCTAGTTTGAAGGTGCGACTGGCCAGCGACGTCTGGTCACGCGCCGACCGGTGTAACCGGATCGTCTGTTCCTACGGCTTTGGGAAGACTCCAGTGATAAAAAAAATCCTGATCGCCAACCGGGGTGAAATCGCAGTTCGGATCGTGCGTGCCTGCGCCGAGATGGGCATTCGCTCTGTCGCGATCTTTTCCGACGCCGACCGTCATGCCTTGCACGTCAAGCGCGCCGACGAGGCCTACAGCATCGGTGCCGAGCCTCTGGCCGGTTACCTGAACCCGCGCAAGCTGGTGAACCTTGCTGTGGAAACCGGCTGTGACGCCCTGCATCCGGGCTACGGTTTTCTATCGGAAAACGCCGAACTTGCGGAAATCTGCGCCGAGCGTGGCATCAAGTTCATCGGCCCTGCCGCCGAGGTTATCCGTCGCATGGGCGACAAGACCGAAGCGCGCCGCACGATGATCCAGGCCGGTGTCCCGGTGACCCCAGGTACCGAAGGCAACGTGGCCGACATCCACGAAGCCCTGAGCGAAGGCGAGCGCATCGGTTATCCGGTGATGCTCAAGGCCACCTCCGGTGGCGGCGGGCGTGGTATTCGCCGCTGCAACAGCCGCGAAGAGCTGGAACAGAACTTCCCGCGGGTGATTTCCGAAGCCACCAAGGCGTTCGGTTCCGCCGAGGTGTTTCTCGAGAAATGCATCGTCAATCCCAAACACATCGAGGCGCAGATTCTCGGTGACAGCTTCGGCAACGTGGTGCATCTGTTCGAGCGCGACTGTTCGATCCAGCGCCGCAACCAGAAGCTCATCGAAATCGCCCCGAGCCCGCAGCTGACGCCGGAACAGCGCGCCTACATCGGTGACCTGGCCGTACGGGCCGCCAAGGCAGTCAACTACGAGAACGCCGGTACCGTGGAGTTCCTGCTCGCCGATGGCGAGGTGTACTTCATGGAGATGAACACCCGAGTGCAGGTGGAACACACCATCACCGAGGAAATCACCGGCATCGATATCGTGCGTGAGCAGATCCGCATCGCCTCGGGCCTGCCGCTGTCGGTCAAACAGGAAGACATCCAGCATCGCGGCTACGCGCTGCAGTTCCGGATCAACGCCGAAGACCCGAAGAACAATTTCCTGCCCAGCTTTGGCAAGATCACCCGTTACTACGCTCCCGGCGGTCCGGGCGTACGTACCGATACGGCGATCTATACCGGCTACACCATTCCACCGTTCTACGACTCCATGTGCCTGAAACTGGTGGTCTGGGCGCTGACCTGGGAAGAAGCCATGGACCGTGGCCTGCGAGCCCTGGATGACATGCGCCTGCAGGGGGTCAAGACCACCGCCGCGTATTACCAGGAAATCCTGCGCAACCCGGAATTCCGTAGCGGCCAGTTCAATACCAGCTTCGTGGAAAGCCATCCGGAACTGACCAACTACTCGATCAAGCGCAAACCCGAAGAGCTGGCCCTGGCCATCGCCGCCGCCATCGCTGCCCACGCAGGCCTGTGAGGAATTCAACAATGTCCAAGAAAATCCATGTAACCGACACAATCCTGCGCGACGCCCACCAGTCCTTGCTGGCCACCCGCATGCGCACCGAAGACATGCTGCCGATTTGCGAAAAGCTCGACAAGGTCGGCTACTGGTCGCTCGAAGTCTGGGGCGGCGCGACCTTCGACGCCTGTGTGCGCTTCCTCAAGGAAGATCCGTGGGAGCGCCTGCGCCAACTGCGCGCCGCGCTGCCCAACACGCGCCTGCAAATGCTGCTGCGCGGTCAGAACCTGCTGGGCTACCGCCATTACAGCGATGATGTGGTCAAGGCCTTCGTGGCCAAGGCTGCAGTCAATGGTATCGACGTATTCCGTATTTTCGACGCCATGAACGATGTGCGTAACCTTCGCGTGGCCATCGAAGCGGTGAAGGCCGCCGGCAAGCATGCCCAGGGCACCATCGCCTACACCACCAGCCCCGTGCACACCATCGAGGCCTTCGTGAACCAGGCCAAGCAGATGGAAGCCATGGGTTGCGACTCTGTAGCGATCAAGGACATGGCCGGCCTGTTGACGCCGTACGCCACGGGCGAGCTGGTCAAGGCGCTGAAAGCCGAGCAGTCGCTGCCGGTGTTCATCCACTCCCATGACACCGCCGGCCTGGCCGCCATGTGCCAGCTCAAGGCTGTGGAGAACGGCGCCGACCATATCGACACCGCCATCTCCAGCTTCGCCTGGGGCACCAGCCACCCAGGCACCGAGTCGATGGTTGCCGCGCTCAAGGGCAGCGAGTTCGACACCGGGCTGGACCTGGAGCTGCTGCAGGAAATCGGCCTGTACTTCTACGCCGTGCGCAAGAAGTACCACCAGTTCGAGAGCGAGTTCACCGCCGTGGATACCCGCGTGCAGGTCAACCAGGTACCGGGCGGGATGATTTCCAACCTGGCCAACCAGCTCAAGGAGCAGGGCGCCCTCAACCGTATGAACGAAGTGCTGGCGGAGATCCCGCGCGTGCGCGAAGACCTCGGCTTCCCGCCGCTGGTCACCCCGACCTCGCAGATCGTCGGCACCCAGGCGTTCTTCAACGTGCTGGCCGGTGAGCGCTACAAGACCATCACCAACGAAGTGAAGCTGTACCTGCAAGGCGGCTACGGCAAGGCGCCAGGTGTGGTTGACGAGAAGCTGCGCCGCCAGGCGATCGGCAGCGAAGACGTCATCGATGTGCGCCCGGCCGATCTGCTCAAGCCGGAAATGGCCAAGCTGCGTGCCGAGATCGGCAGCCTGGCGCACAGCGAGGAAGACGTGCTGACCTTCGCCATGTTCCCGGACATCGGACGCAAGTTCCTCGAAGAGCGTGAAGCCGGAACCCTCAAGCCCGAAGCCTTGCTGCCAATTCCGGAAGCCGGTGCTGCAGCCTCCGTGGGAGGTGAGGGTGTACCGACCGAGTTCGTCATCGACGTGCACGGCGAGACCTACCGCGTCGACATCACCGGCGTGGGCGTCAAGGCCGAAGGCAAGCGTCACTTCTACCTGTCCATCGACGGCATGCCGGAAGAAGTGGTGTTCGAGCCGCTCAACGATTTCGTCGGCGGCGGCAGCAGCAAGCGCAAGCAGGCCAGCGCGCCGGGTCACGTCAGCACCACCATGCCGGGCAACATCGTCGATGTGCTGGTCAAGGAGGGCGATGTGGTCAAGGCCGGGCAGGCAGTGCTGATTACCGAAGCCATGAAGATGGAGACCGAAGTGCAGGCGGCCATCGCCGGCAAGGTCGTTGCCATCCACGTGGCCAAGGGCGACCGGGTGACCCCGGGCGAGATCCTGATCGAGATCGAAGGCTGAGCGACAGCCTTCGACTGACAAGCGGTTTACCTCATGGGGAGCGGTTGCTCCCCTTTTTTTATGTTGGGTTCAAGGCCCGATCGCGGGGCACCCCGCTGGGTCTGGAATTGGCGGGGTACCTGTGGAAGCGGGCTTGCCCCGCGATTGCGTCAGGCCAGGCGACACGCTTCCAGGGTTTTCACCTGACCTTCAGGCCGCTGGTTCTCCACGCTCAACCAGCGCTCGAACCCCGCCGCCACTGCTGGCCACTCCCCGTCGGTGATCGAATACCAGGCGGTGTCGCGGTTCTGGTCCTTCACCACCATGTGCTGGCGGAACACGCCTTCGAAGACAAAGCCGAAGCGCAGCGCCGCGCGCTTGGAGCGGGCATTGGCATCGTTGCATTTCCACTCCAGGCGCCGATTGCCCAGCTCGAAGCCGAGCTTGCTCAACAGGTAGACCGCCTCGGTGCCTTTGGGCGTGCGCTGCATGGCCGCGCCAAAGGCGATGTGGCCGATTTCGAAACGTCCCTGCTCGGGGACGATCGACATGTAGCTGAGGATGCCCTGCACCTGCCCGTTGTGTTTGTCGATGACGCTATAGAACAGCGGATCGCGGCCCGCTGCGTTGCCTTGCAGCCAGCGGTCGAAGTCGGCGCGTTCGGCGAACGGGCCATAGGGCAGGTAGTTCCACAGCACCGGGTCCGATCCCGGGCCTTGCAGGACTTCCCACAGGTCGTCGCCATGGCGCGCCGGGTCGAGTTTCTCCAGGCGGATGAAGCGGCCATCGAGGTGGGAGGCGTCCGGTGTCGCAGCGGGTTTCCAGTTCAGGGTCATGGTCGGCCTACAGTGCTTTGCGAAATTGAATGAAGCCCGGACGCTCGGCGACCTGCTCGTACAGGCTGATGGCCGTGGCGTTGGTCTCGTGGGTCAGCCAGTGCACCTTGATGCAGCCAGCGGTCTTGGCGGCGGCGTAGACGTGTTCGATCAGCTGGCGGCCGATACCCAGGCCGCGCTGCTCGCCGTCGACGTAGAGGTCTTGCAGGTAGCAGGAGTTCTCGATGCTCCAGTTGGAACGATGATAGATGTAGTTGACCATTCCCACCGCTTTGCCATCGACCCAGGCGAGGGCCGAGTGGGTGGGTTCGCTGGGGTCGAGCAGGCGCTGCCAGGTATTGGCCGTGACCTCTTCGGCGAGGGTGGTCTGGTAGAAGCGCAGGTAGGCCTGCCACAGGGGCAGCCAGGCGGCGTGGTCTTCGAGAGTGACCGGGCGCAAGGTGACGTTGGACATGGTGGTTTCCTTCAAAGCGAACGCATCTGCGTCGCGAGTTGGTTGTCGAGTGGATCGGGGCTGTTGGCCAGGCCTTCGCGCACGCCTTGGACATCTTCGGCGCTGCGGTTCTGGCTGAGCTTGCGGGCGCCCTGGATGCGGGTGATGGGCAGGCGGATGCCGACGATGGCGCGGAGCATGCCGTCGATGTAGTCGGCGGGGGCGTCGGCGACCTTCCAGGGGGTGGCGCGGCCTTGTTCATGCAGGTCGGTCAGGCGGCTGACGATCTCCAGCAGGGGCGCCGGGTCATGGATGACCTCGACCGGCCCGTGGGCATGCACCGCCACATAGTTCCACGTGGGCACCACCTTTGGATTCTCCAGCTTGCTCGGGTAGTAGCCGGGGCTCACGTAGGCATCGGCGCCCTGGAAAACCAGCAGGGCTTCACCGCCTCGCTCCAGGTCCTGCCACTGGTGGTTGGCGCGGGCCAGGTGGCCGTATACCGTACCGAACTCGCCTTCGCGGGTGTCCACCAGCACTGGCAGGTGGGTCGCCAGCAGGCCGTGCTCTCCGTGGCTGACCAGCGTGGCAAGGCGCGTCTGCAGCATCTGCTGGTGCAGACGTTGGAGATCGTGTTCCTGATGAGGCTTGGCGTTGTACATGGCGAAGTCCTTGTTTGATGACATCATCCTAGGCAGGCTATTGGTTCTGTGTAAGAGCCATTTACCGCTGATTTGACAGGTCCAATGTCATGAGTGAGCGTCCTCTCGTTTTGCCTTTCGACCCCGCCGGCATTGTGCTGGACCGCCGCCGTGGCCTCAGCCAGCAGCTCTACCAGGCACTGCGCGCGCGGGTGCTGGACGGCCGGCTGAGCAGTGGCACGCGGCTGCCGGCCACTCGTGACCTGGCTTCGGTGCTGGCGCTGTCGCGCAACAGCGTGGTGCGTGCCTATGACCAGTTGTACGCCGAAGGCTTCATCGAAAGCCGAGTCGGGGATGGCACCTATGTGAGTCGGCTGCCAAAACTGTCCACACAGTTATCAACAAGGTTATCCCAGGGGTTATCAACAGAGTTATCCACATTTTCGCCCGATGACACTGAGGATTTATCCAGTTCAACGCGCTCCAGCGCTCCCTTGGAGCGCTTGAAATCACACCATCTTTCACCGCCCAGAGCCGGGGCTCCGAGGGCTTTTCGGGTCGGTATTCCCGCGTTCGATCTGTTCCCGTTCGACGTCTGGGCCAAGCTGCAAGCGGGTTTCTGGCGTGATCCCGATCCTGCGCTGCTCGGTTACGGCGACCCGGCCGGGGAGCCTGTGCTGCGCGAACTGATTGCGGCCTACATGCGTCGCTCGCGAGGGCTTTCGTGCACCGCTGAACAAATTGTGATCACCAGTGGTGCACAGCAGGCCATCAGCCTTTGTGCACAGCTGCTGCTGCAACCGGGCGAGGAGGTGGCTGTGGAAAACCCGGGCTATCGCGCCGCCGGCCATGCCTTTGCCCTGGCCGGAGCGAAGGTGCGCGGTGTGGCGATAGACGAGGAAGGGCTGGTGTGCGAGCAGCTCGCCCAGTTGCGCGACTGTCGCCTGGCCTACGTGACGCCTGCGCACCAATACCCCACCGGCGTCACCATGAGCCTGGCGCGACGCTTGTCGTTGCTGGCCTGGGCCGAACGCCAGGATGGCTGGATCATCGAGGACGATTACGACGGCGAATACCGCTACAGCGGCCCACCGCTGGCCCCCCTTGCAGCGCTGGACCGCCAGCAGCGGGTGATCTACGTCGGCACCTTCGGCAAGATCGCCTTCCCCGCGTTGCGCCTGGGTTACCTGGTGCTGCCGCCGCGACTGGTGCAGGCCTTCAGCCAGGCGCGTGCATTGGCGGTGCGGCATTCCGAAGTCGGGACGCAGTGCGTGATGGCGCAATTCATGGCTCAGGGGCACTTCCAGCGGCATATACGCCGCATGCGTCGAGCGGCGCTGGCGCGGCGCAATGTGCTCAAGGCCGGCTGGCCGCTGGATGTGCCGGGGCTGGGCGCAATGCCGGAAGTGGCGGCGGGACTGCATGTGAAAGTGGATGTGGATAACTTCGCGCGGGAGCAAGCGCTGGTGGCCAAGGCCGAGGCGGTGGGAGTGGAAGTGCATCCGCTGAGTGCTTACTGGCTGGAAGACAGCGAGGTGCCTGTGGACAAGCGGGCAGGGCTGGTGCTGGGTTTCGCTGCGGTGCCCGAGGAGGAGATTGCCGGGGCGTTGATGCGATTGCGCCGGGCCTGGCGATAAGGCGTTGGATCGCGTTGTCTGTTTCGCGGGCAAGCCAGCTCCTACAAAGAACCTGTAGGAGCGGGCTTGCCCGCGAAGCAGGCGGCTCAGGTACCGGACTTGATCCGCGTCCAGGCCCGAGTCCTTGCCCGTTCGGCTTCTTTGCTCAGCGGCTTGAGGGTATACAGCGTGGTCATCGCTTCAGCCGTCGGGTACAGGTTCGGGTTGTTGCGAATCTGTGGGCTGACCTTTTCCGTCGCGTCCTTGTTCGGGTTGGGGTAGCCGACGAAGTCGCTGATCGGCGCGATCACCTCGGGGCGCAGCAGGTAGTTGATGAAGGTGTGGGCGTCGTCCGGGTTCGCTGCATTTTTCGGAATGGCCAGCATGTCGAACCAGATCGGCGCGCCTTCCTTGGGCAGGCGCATGTCCACCACTACACCATTCTTGGCTTCGCGCGCACGGTTGGCGGCCTGCGAGAAGCTGCCGGAGTAGCCCACTGCCACGCAGATGTCGCCGTTGGCGATATCGGCCATGTACTTCGAGGAATGGAAGTAGGTGACGTGCGGGCGGATCTTCATCAGCAGCGCCTCGGCCTTCTTGTAGTCCTCAGGCTTGTCGCTGTTGGGTGACAGGCCCAGGTACTGCAGGGCCAGCGGCAGGATTTCCGACGGTGAATCAAGCAGCGCCACGCCGCACTGCTTGAGTTTGGCGATGTTCTCTTCCTTGAAGATCAGGTCCCAGCTGTCCACCGGTGCGTTGTCACCCAGCGCGGCCTTCACCTTGGCCGGGTTGAAGCCGATCAGGATGGTGCCGTACATGTAGGGCACGGCGAACTTGTTGCCTGGGTCGTTGGCCTCGATCAGCTTCATCAGCGTTGGGTCCAGGTGCTGCCAGTTCGGCAGCTTGCTGCGGTCCAGAGGTTGGAAGACCCCAGCCTCGATCTGCTTGGCGAGGAACACGTTGGAGGGCACTACCACGTCATAGCCGGAGTTGCCGGTCAGCAGCTTGGCTTCCAGTGCTTCGTTGGTGTCGAAGATGTCGTAGATCAGTTTGACCTGGGCATCCTTCTGGAAGTCGACCAGGGTCTGCGGAGTGATGTAGTCGAACCAGTTGTACACCCGCAGGGTGCGTTGTTCGGCATGGGCCTGAATGCCGCTGGCCAACAGGCCGGCAGCAACGAGCGGGGCTAACAGACGCTTGAATGGATGCATGATCAGGCTCCTGGCTGGGCGCGCTGGAACCCTTCCAGCACATTGACCGCATTGATGCCGATTTCCTCGACGGCATAGCCACCTTCCATCACGAACAGGGTCGGCTTGCCGAGTTGGGCGATGCGCTTGCCCATCTCCAGGTAGTCCGGGCTGTCGAGCTTGAACTGGGAGATCGGATCGTCCTTGAAAGTGTCCACGCCGAGCGACACCACCAGCACATCGGCGTCGAAGTTGGCAATGCGTTGGCAGGCGTCTTCGAGGGCGGCACTCCAGGTGGCCCAGTCGCTACCTGCCGGCAGAGGATAGTTGACGTTGCAGCCCTCGCCTGCGCCCACGCCGGTTTCGTCGGCGTAGCCGAGGAAGAACGGGAATTCGTCGGTCGGGTCGCCGTGGATCGAGGCGAAGAACACGTCGTTACGGTCGTAGAAGATGTCCTGGGTGCCGTTGCCGTGGTGGTAGTCGACATCGAGGATCGCGACCTTGCGCCGGCCTTGGTCGAGGAAGGCCTGGGCTGCGATGGCGGCGTTGTTCAGGTAGCAGTAGCCGCCCATCACTTCGGCGGCAGCGTGGTGCCCTGGCGGACGGCACAGGGCAAAGGCGGCATGGGCGCCGCTCTGGATCGCGGCCTGCCCGGTCAGTGCGACTTGCGCTGCGCTGTAGGCGGCCTGCCAGGTACCGGCGGTGATCGGCGCGCCGCCGTCGAAGCTGTAGTAGCCCAGTTCGCCGTGCAGGCCGGTGGGTTTGATCTGGCGCAGGGTACGTGCTGGCCAGGTGAAGGGCAGCAGGTCGCCCTCCTGGTTCATGGCCGCCCAGCGCGCCCAGGCGCCTTCGAAGAAGTCCAGATAGGCGGCGCTGTGGATGCGCAGCAGCGGCGCGCGGCCGAAGTCGGTCGGGCCCTGAATGGGGCCGAGGTCGCGGTGCTGGACGCGGGCGAGCACATGGTCGGCGCGCGAGGGCATCTCGAAACACGGCATCAGCTTGCCGTCGATCAGCTCGCAGCGGCCGTGGTGCAGGCGATGGTCATCGGAATAGATCGTCAGCATTTGTTGTTCTCCGAAGGTGACTGGCGTGGGTCCATTGTGGTGGGCGGGCCAGGTGGAGAGAACGTTGCAAACGGCCAAAAGGGGATCGATATGGCCACTGGCGATGGCCGTATCGGGTGGTTTGGGGATATTTCCGGCCTATTGCCCCGCGGCTGGACGGGTGCCGGCTACCCCCGAAAATGGCTGGGCGCCACGCCACTCCAGCGCTGGAACGCGTGTCGGAAGCTTGCCGTCTCGCTGAATCCCAGGGTTTCGGCGATCCGGTAGATCGGCATCTGGTCTTCGGCGAGCAACTGTTTGGCCCGTTCGAAGCGCAGCTCATCGAGCAGCTGTTGATAACTGCTGCCCAACGCCTGTAGGTGTCGCCGCAAGGTGCGCGACGAGCAGTTCATCTGCCGCGCCAGGCCCTCGAGCCCAGGCGCCGCATCGAGCTGTTGCATCAGCAGCTGGCGAATGCGCCCCAGCCAGGCCTGGCGGCCAGTGAACTCCAGGTTCAGGCGCCTGCAGCGTTCGGCCATGGCTTTGTGGGTGATGGGGTCGGCCAGGGGCAGTGGCATATCGAGCCAGCGCCGTTCGAAGGCAAAGGCGTTGTCTCGCGATTCGAAGCCCGTCGGGCAGGGGAATGCACCGGCGTAGAGCAGATGGTAGGCAGGGCGTGCGTGTTCGAAGCGTGCGGCCAGCAAGGGTAGCGGCCGGCCGAGCAGGTCATCGCAGATGACTTTCAGCGAGACCAGGCAGAATTCGGCATTGAACGCTGCCAGTGCCGGCCCCTCGCGATAATCGCTGGCGCTCAGCCAGACACGCTGGCCATCGTCGACCAGGCGCAACTGGAAGATTGTTCCCAGCAGTGCCGGATAACGCAGCGCCAGGCGCAGGGCGTCACCCAAAGTGGCACTCGAGAGCAAGGCGTAACCGAGCATGCCGTAGCACGACACATGCATCCGCCGCCCCAGCTCCAGGCCGATCTCCTCGCGTCGGGCGACTGCATTGGCACACACCTGCAGCTCTTGCTGGGTGGTGATGCGCGCATCGGGATGGCCCAGGTCTGCCGGGCCTATGCCGCTGCCGGCGAGCAGTTGCGAGGCGGTACAGCCCTCTTCCTGGAAGACGTTGAGAATCAACGAAACCGCGTTGAGGGTGGTGAGGTGGCTGTGCAGCATGCTCGGCATCCCGTGGGGGTGAGGGGCATTATCGAGCAAGGAGTGTGCCGGGAACCGTTTGCAGGTGCTGGGCATAAAAAAAGGGCCCGGAGCGTGCGCTCGGGCCCTTGAAAGGTTGAGAGGTGTCTAGTCCCTCGACCTGGTGAGACAGGTTGCAGCGGTCGGGTTACGCCTTCAGCGGAACCAGACGTGGAGCGATCATGTTTTCCGGGCGGAGGATGTCGTTGAGCATCGCTTCGTCCAGCAGCTTCTCTTCGCGCACCAGTTCCAGCACGCCGCGGCCGGTTTCCAGGGCGACGCGGGCGATACGGGTGGCGTTTTCGTAGCCGATGTACGGGTTCAAGGCGGTGACCAGGCCGATCGAGTGCTCGACCAGTTCACGGCAGCGCTGTTCGTTGGCAGTGATACCGACGATGCAGTGCTCGCGCAGCATGTCCATGGCGCGCTGCAGCAGGCGGATCGAGTCGAAGATCTTGTAGGCGATCAGCGGTTCCATCACGTTCAGCTGCAGCTGGCCACCTTCGGCGGCGACGGTCAGGGCCAGGTCGTTGCCCATGATGGCGAAGGCGACTTGGTTGACCGCTTCCGGGATCACCGGGTTGACCTTGCCTGGCATGATCGAGCTGCCTGGCTGGCGCGCCGGCAGGTTGATCTCGTTGATGCCGGTGCGCGGGCCGCTGGACAGCAGGCGCAGGTCGTTGCAGATCTTCGACAGCTTGACCGCGGTGCGCTTGAGCATGCCGGAGAACAGCACGAAGGCGCCCATGTCGGAGGTGGCTTCGATCAGGTCGGCCGCCGGAACCAGCGGCTGGCCGCTGATGGCTGCCAGGCGTTGTACCGCCAGGGCCTGGTAGCCCGGGTCGGCGTTGATGCCGGTGCCGATGGCGGTGCCGCCCAGGTTGATTTCGGTGAGCAGTTCCGGTGCCAGCGAACGCAGACGGTTGAGGTCTTCGGTCATGGTGGTGGCGAAGGCACGGAATTCCTGGCCCAGGGTCATCGGCACGGCGTCCTGCAGCTGGGTACGGCCCATCTTCAGTACGTGGCTGAACTCTTCACCTTTGGCAGCGAAAGCCTGGATCAGGCTGTCGAGGCTGGCCAGCAGGGCGTCGTGGCCCAGCAGCAGGCCGAGGCGGATGGCGGTCGGGTAGGCGTCGTTGGTCGACTGCGCCATGTTCACATCGTTGTTCGGGTGCAGGTACTGGTACTCACCCTTCTGGTGACCCATGGCCTCCAGTGCGATGTTGGCGATGACCTCGTTGGCGTTCATGTTGGTAGAAGTACCAGCACCGCCCTGGATCATGTCCACCACGAACTGCTCGTGGAAGTCGCCACGGATCAGGCGGGCACAGGCCTCGCTGATGGCGGCGTGCTTGGCATCGCTCAGGTGCCCCAGCTCACGGTTGGCGTCAGCAGCGGCCTGCTTGACCATCGCCAGGCCGACTACCAGTTTCGGGTAGTGCGACAGCGGAACGCCGGAGAGGTGGAAGTTGTTGGCAGCGCGCAGAGTCTGGATGCCGTAGTAGGCATCGGCAGGGACTTCAAGGGTACCAAGCAGGTCTTTTTCGACGCGGAACGATGCAGCGGAGGACATGACGGATATCATCTCGATTTAAACCCGGCACCTGCCGGAATGCCGCCAATCCTAGGCCTCGGCAGATTTTGCGGCCAATGCTGTTAGGCGCTAACCTATGCACAAACGGCATACGGTTTGATGTGACGCCGATTGACAATCGAGCGTGTTCCATTTTGGTGCACGCCTGCGGAGCTTCTCGATGAACCTTGAAAGCAAGTGGCTGGAAGACTTCAGTGCCCTGGCCTCCACACGCAGTTTTTCCCAGGCGGCGGAGCGCCGCTTCGTGACGCAGCCGGCCTTCAGTCGACGCATCCGCAGCCTGGAAGCGGCATTGGGGCTGACCTTGGTGAATCGTTCCCGCACGCCGATAGAGCTGACTGAGGCGGGTCAGCTGTTTCTCGTTACCGCGCGTACCGTTGTCGACCAGTTGAGCGAAGTTCTCCGCCATTTACATCATCTGGAAGGTGGTCAGGGCGAGGTGGTCCAGGTCGCGGCGGCGCACTCGCTGGCGTCCGGCTTCTTCCCGCGCTGGGTGGCCCAGTTGCGCAACGACGGCATGAACATCGCCACCCGTCTGGTGGCCACCAACGTGGGCGATGCAGTGCATGCCTTGAGGGAAGGTGGCTGTGACCTGATGCTGGCCTTTTACGACCCTGACGCCGCCTTGCAGATGGATGCCGAGATCTTCCCATCGTTGCACATGGGCACCACCGAAATGCTGCCCGTCTGTGCCGTCGGGGCCGATGGCAAGCCGCTGTTCGACCTGGAAGGCGAGGGCAGCGTGCCGCTCCTGGCCTACAGCGCAGGGGCATTCCTCGGGCGATCCGTCAGCCTGCTGCTGCGCCAGCGCAACCTGCGCTACACCACGGTGTACGAAACGGCGATGGCCGACAGTCTCAAGAGCATGGCGCTCGAAGGCATGGGTATCGCCTGGGTGCCGCGCCTGTCGATGCGCGGCGAGCTGGAGCGTGGCGAACTGGCGATCTGCGGCTCCAGCCAGTGGCACGTGCCGCTGGAGATTCGCCTCTACCGCTGCGCCCTGGTGCGCAAGGCGAACGTGCGCCTGCTGTGGCGCAAGCTCGAAGGTGGAGCGCTGGCGGGTGCAGTTGACTCGAAAGTCAGTCAAAGCCCCGAAAAATAAGGCCGACAGTTGGTCGCCAGGGGTGCCTCGAATGCCTAACGTTACGGTATACTGCGCGGCCCCTCGACTGGATCGATCCGGTCATGATCAGCAAACAAGCCACGCCGGTCGTCCCGCGTGGCTTGTTGTTTTTTGACGGCGCCCAAGGGCGCACAAGCGAAGAGGCTCGACGATGAGTGCACTGGTTGGCGTGATCATGGGCTCCAAGTCCGATTGGTCCACCCTTAGCCACACCGCCGATATGCTGGAAAAACTCGGCATTCCCTACGAGGTGAAGGTGGTGTCCGCCCACCGGACCCCGGACCTGCTGTTCCAGTACGCCGAAGAGGCCGAAGGCCGCGGCATCGAGGTGATCATCGCCGGCGCCGGTGGCGCTGCGCACCTGCCGGGCATGTGCGCCGCCAAGACGCACCTGCCGGTGCTGGGCGTACCTGTGCAGTCCTCGATGCTGTCGGGTGTCGATTCACTGCTGTCGATCGTGCAGATGCCAGCCGGCATCCCGGTTGCCACCCTGGCCATCGGCAAGGCTGGCGCGATCAACGCCGCGCTGCTGTCGGCAAGCATCCTGGGTGCCAAGCACCCGCAGTACCACGCGGCGCTCAAGCAGTTCCGCGCGGAGCAGACCGAAACCGTCCTGGACAACCCGGACCCCCGCCAGGCTTGAGGCTGACGACATGAAGATCGGTGTAATCGGTGGCGGCCAACTGGGTCGCATGCTGGCCTTGGCGGGCACTCCGCTGGGCATGAACTTCGCCTTCCTCGACCCGGCACCGGACGCCTGCGCCGCTCCTCTGGGCGAGCACCTGCGTGCCGACTATGGCGACCAGGACCACCTGCGCCAACTGGCCGACGAAGTCGACCTGGTGACCTTCGAGTTCGAGAGCGTCCCGGCGGAAACCGTGGCCTTCCTGTCGCAGTTCGTGCCGGTCTACCCAAGCGCCGAAGCCCTGCGCATCGCGCGCGATCGCCTGTTCGAGAAGAGCATGTTCCGCGACCTGGGCATTCCGACCCCGGCCTTCGCCGACATCCTTTCGCAGGATGACCTCGACGCGGCAGTGGCCAGCATCGGCCTGCCGGCCGTGCTCAAGACCCGCACCCTGGGTTACGACGGCAAGGGCCAGAAGGTCCTGCGCAAGCCAGAAGACGTGGTCGGCACCTTCGCCGAGCTGGGCAGCGTCCCTTGCCTGCTGGAAGGCTTCGTGCCGTTCACCGGCGAAGTCTCGCTGGTTGCCGTGCGAGCCCGCGATGGCGAGACGCGCTTCTATCCGCTGGTGCACAACACCCATGACAGCGGCATCCTGCGCCTGTCGGTGGCAAGCGATGCGCATCCGCTGCAGGCGCTGGCTGAGGATTACGTCGGCCGTGTGCTGCACAAGCTCGACTATGTTGGCGTAATGGCGTTCGAGTTCTTCGAGGTCGACGGTGGCCTCAAGGCCAACGAGATCGCCCCCCGCGTGCACAACTCCGGGCACTGGACCATCGAAGGCGCCGAGTGCAGCCAGTTCGAGAACCATCTGCGGGCCGTCGCCGGCCTGCCGCTGGGCTCGACGGCCAAGGTCGGCGAGAGCGCCATGCTCAACTTCATCGGCGAAGTGCCTGCGGTCGACAAGGTCGTGGCCATCGACGACTGCCACCTGCATCACTATGGCAAGGCGTTCAAGGTGGGGCGCAAGGTCGGTCACGCCACCCTGCGCTGCAAGGACATGGTCACGCTCAAGGCCAAGATCGCCGAAGTAGAGGCGTTGATCGTCGGCTGATCGAACTTCTGCCTGCTGCAGGCCCTCTGAGATGGCAACACGCCAAAGCGCTGTCTAGGCTTTGGCGTGTTCCATCTTCACTGCAGAGGGATTGCCATGGGCATCATCGGAACCATCTTCATCGGCCTGATCGTCGGCTTGCTGGCGCGTTTCCTGAAACCCGGGGACGACAGCATGGGCTGGATCATGACCATTCTGCTCGGCATCGCCGGCTCCCTGGTGGCCACCTATGGCGGGCAGGCTCTGGGCATCTACCAGGCCGGACAGGCGGCGGGCTTCTTCGGTGCCCTGGTTGGCGCCATTGTGCTGCTGGTGATCTACGGATTCATCAAGAAGCGCTGAACACAGGCTAGAATGCGCGGCAATTCACTTGAGTTGCCGAGCATTGCCATGCGTGCGTTATTCCTTCTTCCCTTGTTGCTGGCCAGTACCCTGGCCCATGCCGAGCTGCCCGAAACCGACTGGCTGGAGTTGATGCCCAAGTCGGACCAGAAGGCTCTCGAACAGATGCCCGAGATCAATCACAACTCCCCCGAAGCCATGGGCACCTTCACCGCCAAGGGCGGCCTGAAGCAAAGCCAGGGCCTGCCGGCGGTGATGTATTCGACCAAGACCGTGGCGGCCATGAACGGCAAGCAGATCCGCCTGGGTGGCTATCCTGTGCCGCTGGAGAGCGATGCCAAGGGCAACAGCACCTTGTTCTTCCTCGTGCCTTATCCTGGGGCCTGCATCCACGTGCCGCCACCTCCGCCGAACCAGTTGGTGCTGGTGCGCTACCCAAAAGGGCTGAAGATCGCCGATATCTACACGCCGCTGTGGGTGACCGGTACGCTGAAGATCGAGAAGGTCAGCAATGACCTGGCCGATGCGGCCTATGCGCTGGACGCGGGGAAGGTGAGGGTGGTCGAGGACGCCGATCTTTGAGCCTGAACAGGTTTTTTTAGGAGCGGCGGTTCGGTGCCCCGACTTGCCCGCGAAAAAGACACCGCGCTGCCTGGCACGGGCTACGCCCGTGTTCGCGGGACAAGTCCGCTCCCACAGGGGATTGGGCTGACCTTTAGATTTTGAGCAAGACAGTTGCTCCTACGGACAGCGCGGTGTCCTGTCGAATCAGAGCGCTTCGCGGCCAATCACCACCCGCAGCACATGGCTGGCTCCAGGCTTGAGTTCCACCACGTCATCCCACACATTCGCCGTCTCCACGCACAGCATCCGCTGCCAGCCGTCGTCGGCCATGTCGGGCAGCTCGCGGGCGCGGTCGGTCCAGGGGTTCCAGATCACTGCACTGCGTGAGCCGGTGGCGTGCAAGGTGATGCGCCGCTTCCATTGCGGGTCGACGATCGCCAGGCGCTCGGGAGCGTTCAGGTAGATGCGGTCGGTCTCGCCGGCAAAGCCCAGCTTGCCTTGCTGGGTGCGCTGCTCCCAGCCCTCCAGAGTCTCGATATAAGGCAGCCCCTCGACGCCTTCCACGTGCACCTGGCGTACATCGCTGACGGCAAAGTAGCTGTGCAGTGCCTGGCTGAGCGTGACGCTGGCATCGCCCAGGTTGCGGCTGCAAAGCGAAACGTGCAGTTGTTCGCCGAGCTCTATCAGCAGGCGCAGCTCGACCTTGTGTGGCCAGTCTGGCAGTTGGCCCTGAGCCTCGGGCAGGTCGAACTCGATACGCAGGTTTTCACCGACTTCCTCGACGCCAAGCAACTGCCAGTCGCGTCCGCGCGCCAGGCCGTGGGCCGGTGCCTCGCTGCCGTGGTACATGGCCTTGACCGAATCGGGATTGCGCTGGAAGTTGCTGAACCATGGCCAGCATACCGGCACACCGGCGCGTACCGACTTGCCCTGGCGGAAGATCGCCTGGTCACTGAGCCACAGCAGGGGTTCGTCACCGATGGGCTGGTAGCTGAGAATCTGTGCGCCCTGCTGGGCGATGAGGAGTTCGGCATGCCGGCTGGTGATGCGCCAGCAGTTGAGTTCGCCGTGTTGCTCGGTGTCGACCTTGAAGGTTGCCATGCGCTCGTCTCGTTGATTGCAGGTGAGGCCGTTGGACCTCGAAGCCTGCAACGAGTTTACCGCGCGCCGGGCTCAGCGACGAGGTACGGAGCGGGTGCGGCCACTGCCGTCGATGGCCACGAAAACGAACACCGCCTCGGTGACTTTGCGCCATTCGCTGGACAGCGGGTCGTCGCTCCAGACCTCGACCATCATCTGGATCGAGCTGCGGCCGATCTCCAGGGTCTGCGTATAGAAGGACAGTTGCGCGCCCACGGCCACCGGCACCAGGAATGCCATGCGATCGATCGCCACGGTGGCCACACGGCCGCCAGCCACGCGGCTGGCCATGGCAGTACCGGCCAGGTCCATCTGGGCGACCAGCCAGCCGCCGAAGATATCGCCGAAGCCATTGGTTTCGCGCGGTAGCGCGGTGATCTGAAGGGCCAGGTCGCCCTGTGGGATAGGATCTTCTTGTTCGAGCTCAATCATGCCGTGGGGCCTCTGACCCGTGACGCTTCGTTGGTTGGCGCGGTGACGGACGCCCTGAAAAACGATTCAGCCAGAAACATACTACGCTGATTTCGCTCCGGTTGGCGGCCAAAGGGAAACTCTGCGAAACCGCCTGCACATAATGACCGGCGTTTTCGCACAACATCCCACATCGTAAACAACCTTTTCCTACGAAGAGCGCAGTATATAGACGGTATCGGCCAGCGACGACCGCACATTGGTGAATATCTGTAGAGTTTTTGTACCTCTATGAGCCATGCGCGGCAATTTGTTATCTTGCCCACTCCCGCGCCACAAGCCGCAGCACAAGCGGCCTGCCTTATAAGAGAACATCCATGACCTCCGTGCCGAGCAGTATCGAGCAGCCCTCGCGGCCGCTGACCCGCAGTGACTACAAGACCCTCTCACTGTCCGCCCTGGGCGGAGCTCTGGAGTTCTACGACTTCATCATCTTCGTGTTCTTCGCCACCGTGGTGGGCAAGCTGTTCTTCCCCGCCGACATGCCCGAATGGCTGCGCCTGATGCAGACCTTCGGCATCTTCGCCGCAGGTTACCTGGCACGCCCACTGGGCGGCATCATCATGGCGCACTTCGGTGACCTGCTCGGGCGCAAGAAGATGTTCACCCTGAGCATCTTCATGATGGCCTTGCCAACTCTGATCATGGGTCTGCTGCCGACTTATGCACAGGTCGGCCTGTGGGCGCCGATCCTGCTGCTGCTGATGCGCGTGGTGCAGGGCGCCGCCATCGGTGGCGAGGTGCCGGGCGCCTGGGTGTTCGTCTCCGAGCACGTACCGGAGCGCAATACCGGCTATGCCTGCGGCACCCTGACTGCTGGCCTGACTGCCGGCATCCTGCTGGGGTCGCTGGTGGCAACCCTGATCAACACCGTCTACAGCCCTGAAGAGGTGGCCGACTACGCCTGGCGGATCCCCTTCCTGCTCGGCGGTGTGTTCGGCCTGTTCGCCGTGTACCTGCGTCGTTGGCTGCACGAGACACCGGTGTTCGCCGAGATGCAGCAGCGCAAGGCGCTGGCCGAAGAGCTGCCGCTGCGTGCGGTACTGCGCGACCACCGTGGCGCGATCATCCTGTCGATGCTGCTGACCTGGTTGCTGTCGGCGGGCATCGTGGTGGTGATCCTGATGACCCCGGCGCTGCTGCAGAGCCTCTATCACGTCAGCCCCACCGATTCGCTCAAGGCCAACAGCCTGGCCATCGTCCTGCTCAGCCTCGGGTGCATCGGCGCCGGCAGCCTGGCCGACCGCTTCGGCGCGGGCCGCGTGTTCGTGATCGGCAGCCTGGCGCTGCTGGCTTCGTCCTGGGCGTTCTACCACAGCCTGCCGACCCGCCCTGACCTGCTGTTCCCGCTGTATGCGCTCACCGGGCTGTTCGTCGGTCTGGTTGGCGCGGTGCCCTATGTGATGGTCAAGGCCTTCCCGGCAGTGGTGCGCTTCAGCGGGTTGTCGTTCTCCTACAACGTTGCCTACGCGATCTTCGGTGGCCTGACGCCGATGGTGGTGACCGCCCTGCTCAAATTCAGCCCCATGGCACCGGCCTACTATGTGGCTGGCCTGTGCGCTGTTGGGCTGCTGGTCGGGATGTATCTGCTGATCAACAAGCGCTGAGTCGGTTTCTTGCGGCACCCGAAAGGCCATCCTCGGCAGCGATGATGGCCTTTCATCCATTTGTCACAATTAGGTCATATCGTGTTCATGCGGCCTGCCGATACTGGGCCCCGTTCCATCCAACACACCCAATATTCCTGCTAGGAGCAAGGCATGAAACTGAAGCGTTTGATGGCGGCCCTGACCTTTGCCGCCGCTGGCGTCGCTGCCGCCAACGCGGTCGCCGCTGTCGACCCTGCTATCCCGACCTACACCAAGACCACTGGCGTATCGGGCAACCTCTCCAGCGTCGGTTCCGACACTCTCGCGAACCTGATGACTCTGTGGGCCGAGGCCTACAAGAAGGAATATCCGAACGTAAACATCCAGATCCAGGCTGCCGGCTCGTCCACCGCGCCACCCGCGCTGACCGAAGGCACCGCCAACCTGGGCCCGATGAGCCGCAAGATGAAGGACGTCGAGCTGCAGGCCTTCGAGCAGAAGTACGGCTACAAGCCGACCGCCATCCCAGTCGCTGTCGACGCCCTGGCCGTGTTCGTGCACAAGGACAACCCGATCAAGGGCCTGACCATGGCTCAGGTCGACGCGATTTTCTCCTCCACCCGCCTGTGCGGTGGCAAGGCCGAGATCAAGACCTGGGGTGACGTCGGTGTGACCGGCGACCTGGCCAACAAGCCAATCCAGCTGTTTGGCCGCAACTCGGTATCGGGCACCTACGGCTACTTCAAGGAAGAAGCCCTGTGCAAAGGCGACTTCAAGCCTAACGTCAACGAACAACCTGGCTCGGCTTCGGTCGTGCAGTCGATCAGCTCCTCGCTGAACGGCATCGGCTACTCGGGTATCGGTTACAAGACCGCCAGCGTCAAGACCGTAGCCCTGGCCAAGAAGGAAGGCGGCGAGTTCATCGAAGATAACGAAGCCAACGCCCTGAACGGTACCTACCCGCTGTCGCGCTTCCTGTACGTGTACGTCAACAAGGCACCGAACAAGCCTCTGGCACCGCTGGAAGCCGAGTTCGTGAAGCTGGTCCTGTCGCAGGCAGGCCAGCAGGTCGTGGTGAAGGATGGCTACATCCCGCTGCCGGCCAAAGTGGTCGAGAAGACCCTGGGTGACCTGGGTCTGTCCCACAAGTAAGGCGTGTTGCCCGGAAGGGGTGGGCCAGTGGGTCGGCCCCTTCCACGACTTTCCCCAGTCCGAAGCCAGGTCTCCTGAGCGGCGGGCTTTTTTGCGTCACTACACTGTCATGTTTCTGTCATACGGGACCGCTAGGGTGTGCGCATGAATGATCTGGCCAATTCCACAATGACCCCAAATTCCCCTCCCGTGCGCATTGATTTCAATACGCCCGAGCTGCAACGCAAGCGCCGCATGCGCGCGTTGAAGGACCGCCTGACCCGCTGGTATGTCCTGGTGGGCGGGCTTGCCGTATTGGCAGCCATTACCTTGATCTTCTTCTATCTGGCCTACGTGGTACTGCCGCTGTTCCAGGGCGCGGAGCTGACCAGCAAGAAGGCCCTTGAGCCGACCTGGTTGCAGCAGGATGCCGGTAAGCCGCTGATGATCGCCCTCGAGGAGCAGAACCTCGTGGGCATGCGTGTTTCCGACAAGGGCCAGGCACTGTTCTTCGATACCAAGACCGGTGCCGAGATCAAGCGCGTCGACCTGCCGCTGCCGGCGGGCACCACGGTCAGTTCGATCGGCACCGACCAGCCGGGCAGTCCGCTGGTGGTGCTGGGGTTGTCTAATGGCCAGGCGCTGGTGTTCCACCACACCTACAAGATCACCTATCCGGACAACAAGAAGACCATCAACGCGGGCATCGACTACCCCTATGGTCAGGATCCTTTCGCCCTCGACGAACAGGGTCGTGCGCTGGAGCACGTGAGCGTCAACCTCAATGGCGACACCCTGCTGCTGGCCGGCTCCACCGGCGCGCAATTGCAGGTGATCGAGCTGTCGCGCACTGAAAACATGATGACCGGTGAGACCACCACCGAACAGAACCGCATCGCGCTGCCGCAGATGACCCAGACGGTGAAGAACATCTTCATCGACCCGCGCCAGCAGTGGTTGTACGTGGTCAACGGTCGCGCCACCGCCGATGTCTTCAGCCTGCGGGACAAGAGCCTCAACGGTCGCTACAAGCTGCTCGAAGATGGCAACGCCGAAATCACCGCCAGTGGCCAGCTGGTCGGTGGTATCTCGCTGATCTTCGGCGACTCCAAGGGTGGCCTGAGCCAATGGTTCATGGCCCGCGACCCGGATGGCGAGTCGCGCTTCAAGCTGATCCGCAGCTTCCAGTTGGGCAAGGCACCGATCGCCCAGATCGATGCCGAGGAGCGTCGCAAGGGCTTCATCGCCCTGGACAACGACGGCATGCTTGGTGTGTTCCACAGCACCGCGCACCGTACCCTGCTGGTCGAGCCGGTCGCCGATGGCGCCGGTGTGCTGGCCCTGTCGCCACGCGCCAACCGCATCATGATCGAAGAAGGCGGCAAGCTGCTGCCACTGAGCCTGCGCAACCCGCACCCTGAAGTGTCCTTCAGTGCGCTGTGGGGCAAGGTCTGGTACGAGAACTACGACGAACCGAAGTACGTCTGGCAGTCGACCGCCTCCAACACCGATTTCGAACCCAAGCTGAGCCTGTCGCCGCTGACCTTCGGTACGCTCAAGGCCGCGTTCTACGCGATGATCCTGGCGGCACCCCTGGCTATTGCCGCGGCCATCTACACCGCCTACTTCATGGCGCCGGGCATGCGTCGCAAGGTCAAGCCGGTGATCGAGCTGATGGAAGCGATGCCGACGGTGATCCTCGGCTTTTTCGCCGGCCTGTTCCTGGCGCCGTATCTTGAGGGCCACCTGCCGGGCGTGTTCAGCCTGTTGCTGATCCTGCCGATTGGCATCCTGGTCGCCGGCTTCTCCTGGAGCCGCCTGCCAGAGTCGATCCGCCAGCGCATTCCGGATGGCTGGGAAGCGGCGATCCTGATCCCGGTGATCCTGGCGATCGGCTGGTTCGCGCTGTCCATGAGCCCGTTCCTGGAGAGCTGGTTCTTCGGCGGCGACATGCGCCTGTGGATCAGCCACGACATGGGCATCACCTATGACCAGCGCAACGCCCTGGTGGTGGGTATCGCCATGGGCTTCGCAGTGATTCCGAACATCTACTCGATCGCCGAAGACGCCGTGTTCAGCGTACCGCGCAGCCTCACGCTGGGCTCGCTGGCGCTGGGCGCGACGCCTTGGCAGACCCTGACCCGCGTGGTCATCCTCACCGCAAGCCCGGGCATCTTCTCGGCGCTGATGATCGGCATGGGCCGGGCGGTGGGCGAGACCATGATCGTGCTCATGGCCACCGGCAACACCCCGGTGATGGAACTGAACCTGTTCGAGGGCATGCGCACCCTGGCCGCCAACGTGGCCGTGGAAATGCCCGAGTCGGAAGTCGGCGGCAGCCACTATCGTGTGCTGTTCCTCGCCGCCCTCGTGCTGCTGATGTTCACCTTCATCATGAACACCTTGGCCGAGCTGATTCGCCAGCGTCTGCGCAAGAAATACTCGTCGCTTTGATAGAAAGGTAGAGATCCGTGAAAAAGGATTCCCTCAAAGGCTGGTTCAAGAGCGGTGCGCCGGGCGTGTGGATCAGCGGTGGCGCGGTCGCCATGGCGGTGATCATGACCGTCGGCCTGCTCGCCGTGATCGCTGTTCGCGGCCTGGGCCACTTCTGGCCGGCCGACTTGGTCCAGGCCACCTACAAGGTGCCCGGCCAGGCCGATCATGTGATCGTCGGCGAAGTGGTGCAGAAGGAAGAAGTCCCGCGCGAGCGCCTCAAGAGCGCTGGCCTGCCGGTACCTGACCAGGGGCCGGAGTTCATGACCCGCGAGCTGGTCAAGGTCGGAAACCGCGACCTCAACGGCAGCGACTTCACCTGGCTGGTCGGCGAATGGCTGGTGGACCAGAGCAAGCCTGCCGACCTGATTGCCCTGGAGCGCCGCGAGTGGGGCAACTTCTATGGTTACCTGGTCAGCGTGAAGGAAGAAGGTCGTGTGGTCGCCGAAGGCCCGAGCGCCTGGAACGAACTGCAGAGCCGCCTCAAGCGCGCCAGCGACCTGAACGACCAACTGGTGTCGCTCGAGAAGAAAGACATCGGCTCCATCAACCACGGCCTCGAACGCCTGCGCCTGCACAGCCGCAAGCTGGAGCTGCAGGGCAAGCTGGATGCGGCCGCCCAGGCCGATATCGAGTCTGAACGCGCAGAGCTGAACAGCCGCTACAAGACCATCGAGGAGCGCCTGACCGGCCTGCACCAGGCCTTCGCCCGCGACAGCCTGGTGGCCCGCGACGCCAACGGCCGCCAGGTGGAGATCAACCTGAGCAAGGTGGTGCATGCCATCCAGCCGAACGGCATGTCGGCGATGACCAAGATGGGCGCCTACTTCAGCAAGGTCTGGGAGTTCCTCAGCGACGACCCGCGTGAAGCCAACACCGAAGGCGGCATCTTCCCGGCCATCTTCGGCACGGTGATGATGACCCTGATCATGGCCGTGATCGTCACCCCCTTTGGCGTGCTGGCGGCGGTCTACCTGCGCGAATACGCCAGGCAAGGCCCGGTTACGCGTCTGATCCGCATCGCGGTGAACAACCTGGCCGGCGTGCCGGCGATCGTCTATGGCGTATTCGGCCTGGGCTTCTTCGTGTACGTGCTGGGTGGCTCGATCGACCGGCTGTTCTTCCCCGAATCGCTACCGGCGCCTACGCTGGGCACGCCAGGCTTGTTGTGGGCCTCGCTGACCCTGGCGCTGCTGGCGGTTCCTGTGGTGATCGTCGCCACTGAAGAAGGCCTGGCGCGGATTCCGCGTACCGTGCGCGAGGGCTCGTTGGCCCTGGGTGCGACCAAGGCCGAGACGCTGTGGAAAATCGTACTGCCGATGGCCAGCCCGGCGATGATGACCGGCATGATTCTCGCCGTGGCGCGCGCCGCAGGCGAGGTGGCGCCGCTGATGCTGGTGGGTGTAGTGAAACTGGCGCCATCGCTGCCGGTGGACGGCAACTACCCTTACCTGCACCTCGACCAGAAGATCATGCACCTGGGCTTCCACATCTACGACGTCGGCTTCCAGAGCCCCAACGTCGAGGCCGCGCGACCGCTGGTCTACGCCACGGCGCTGCTGCTGGTACTGGTGATCGCGACCCTCAACCTCTCGGCGGTGTGGATCCGTAACCACCTGCGCGAGAAGTACAAGGCGCTCGACAGCTGATCCTGATTGCAAGTGAGCCGCCCACGGTATGGGCGGCTCTTTGAAACGAATTGATAGCGTATGGAGTTGACCATGCAGCAAGAATCCCACTCCCACGGCATCGACATGTCGGCCCTGGGCCGCGACAAGCAGAGCCTGCGCCTGGCCGAAGAGACCGTGGCCATCGAAGTCCCGGGCCTGTCGCTGTTCTACGGCGACAAGCAGGCGCTGTTCGATGTACAGATGAACATCCCCAAACAGCGCGTGACCGCCTTCATTGGTCCGTCCGGCTGCGGCAAGTCCACGCTGCTGCGCACCTTCAACCGCATGAACGACCTGGTCGATGGTTGCCGCGTGGAAGGCGCCATCAACCTGTACGGCAACAACATCTACCGCAAGGGCGAAGATGTGGCCGAGTTGCGTCGCCGGGTGGGCATGGTGTTCCAGAAGCCCAACCCGTTCCCCAAGACCATCTACGAGAACGTGGTCTACGGCCTGCGTATCCAGGGTATCAACAAGAAGCGCGTGCTCGACGAAGCGGTCGAGTGGGCGCTCAAGGGCGCGGCGCTGTGGGATGAGGTCAAGGACCGCCTGCACGACTCGGCGCTGGGGCTGTCCGGTGGTCAGCAGCAGCGTCTGGTGATCGCCCGTACCATCGCCGTAGAGCCCGAGGTCCTGCTGCTCGACGAGCCTTGCTCGGCACTGGACCCGATTTCCACGCTGAAGGTCGAAGAGCTGATCTACGAGCTGAAGTCCAAGTACACCATCGTCATCGTGACCCACAACATGCAGCAGGCGGCGCGCGTCTCCGACTACACCGCCTTCATGTACATGGGCAAGCTGATCGAATTCGGTGATACCGACACGCTCTTCACCAATCCGGCGAAGAAGCAGACCGAAGACTACATTACCGGGCGTTACGGCTAGCAGCGTGGCAATTCGGCGCCCCGACAAGCCCGCTCCTACAGGATTCAGGGACTAGAGAACGATGATCAACAAAGAAAGCCTTACCCATCACATCTCCCAGCAGTTCAACGCCGAGCTCGAGGAAGTGCGCAGCCACCTGCTGGCGATGGGGGGCCTGGTCGAGAAGCAGGTCAACGATGCCGTGACTGCGCTGATCGAAGCCGATTCGGGCCTGGCCCAGCAGGTGCGTGAGGTCGATGAACAGATCAACCAGATGGAGCGCAACATCGACGAGGAATGCGTACGCATCCTCGCCCGTCGCCAGCCTGCGGCGTCCGACCTGCGTCTGATCATCAGCATCTCCAAGTCGGTGATCGACCTGGAGCGCATCGGTGACGAGTCGACCAAGATCGCCCGCCGCGCCATTCAGCTGTGCGAGGAAGGCGAGTCGCCCCGTGGCTACGTCGAGGTGCGTCACATCGGCGACCAGGTGCGCAACATGGTCCGCGATGCACTGGACGCCTTCGCCCGTTTCGACGCCGAGCTGGCACTGTCGGTGGCCCAGTACGACAAGACCATCGACCGCGAATACAAGACCGCGCTGCGCGAGCTGGTCACCTACATGATGGAAGACCCCCGATCGATCTCGCGGGTATTGAGCGTCATCTGGGCCCTGCGCTCGCTGGAGCGTATCGGCGACCACGCCCGCAATATCTCGGAGCTGGTGATCTACCTGGTGCGTGGCACCGATGTACGCCACATGGGCCTCAAGCGCATGAAGGCCGAGGTCGAGGGCGACACTTCCGGCTCTGCCGAAAAGGCTAATGTTCCGGGCGAATCGGACGATAAGTAATATTGCTCCCGAGCATCAACGCCCGGCCTCGTCCGGGCGTTTTCGTTTGTGGCAGATACAGCAGGCACCCGCGAACAGTCTTGAAACGTCCCGGCGTGACCAGTGGTTTGGCAAATTGCCATCAGTCGGCGGTATGCTAGTCGGGATTCAAGAGGAGTATCGATGAGTAAAGTCAATGTGCTGGTCGTGGACGATGCGCCGTTCATCCGCGACCTGGTGAGGAAGTGCCTGCGCAATGCCTTCCCGGGCATGGTCATCGAAGACGCGGTCAATGGCCGCAAGGCCATGGCCATGCTGAGCAAGGAACGTTTCGACCTGGTCCTGTGCGACTGGGAGATGCCGGAGATGTCCGGCCTCGAACTGCTGACCTGGTGTCGCCAGCAGGAAGAAATGAAAGCCCTGCAGTTCATCATGGTGACCAGCCGTGGTGACAAGGAAAACGTGATTCAGGCCATTCAGGCTGGCGTCTCCGACTTCGTTGGCAAGCCGTTCACCAACGAACAGTTGCTGACCAAGGTGAAAAAGTCCCTGGCCAAGATCGGCAAGCTCGAGGCCCTGATGGCGGGAGCGCCGGCGCGAGTCAATTCGGCCTTTGCCAACGATTCGCTGAGTGCCCTGACCGGCGGCAAGCCCGAAGCCGTGAAGGTCGCGCCAACGCCTGCGTCGGCTGCCGCTAGCAAACCGCTGATCAGCGCACCGCCACCGCAGAGCGCTGCCGCTGCAGCCCAGTCCGGGAGAGGTCAGGGGCAGCTGCGCCTTTCCAGCGGTACTCAGCCCTGCGTGATCAAGGCCCTCAGCCTCAAGGAAGCGCTGTTGGTGGTGCGCCGCAGTGCTGCTCTGCCGCAGGTGCTCGAAGGTGCGGTGCTCGATCTGGAGCAGGGTGAGAACGCCGAGGTCGCACGGTTGAACGGTTACCTGCATGCCATCGCCGCGCTCGAGCCCAAGCCTGAGAGCGACTGGCTGCAACTGACGTTCAAGTTCGTCGATCAGGATGCACAGAAGCTCGATTACCTGTCGCGATTGATCGCCCGCGGTACTGCGCAGAAGCACTTCACGCCGGGCGGTTGATCCGCTGTTCCACCCTCCGGTAAGAGCGGCACAAGGCCGCTCTTACCGCTTCAGATTCGAAGCGGCCACCCGACCAACTGTCATTCCCCCGGGATAACTCGCTGCTAGGCTCAAGGCATAACAACTGTCAAAAAGCCACCATCATGCGCGCCTGCCTGTTGCTGTCCCTGCTCTTGGCTTCGGCACCGGGCATGGCCATGACCCTCTACAGCACCACCGACACCTTCGGCGTTGCGTCCTATTCCTACCAGCCCAGCCCCGGTGCGCGCGCAATGGCCCTGCGCGAGCCGATGGTCGAGCGTCTCGACGATCAGGTCCGTCTGCAGCCCGAAACCTTTGCCGGGGGCGTGCGTTTCCTGGCGCGCAATGATCTGTTCGCCCCAGTGGAGGTCGAACTGCGTCTGGAAGGCCTGGGCAACGCCCGCGACGGTAACGCGCCGCGTATCGTGCGACGGGTGCTGGCGCCGCGCTCCACACAGGTGCTGAGCGTGTTGCTGGCGCGTTCTGGCGGCCAACTGAAATACCGCGCCAAGCTGCGTCACGCCCTCGGCGACCCCGCGCAGCGCCCGCAAGCCTACCGCTATCCCTTTCCCTGGCGCGGCGGTCCGTTCCGGCTGAGCCAAGGGCCCAACGGCCGCTTCAGCCATTTTGGCGCGAAGGGCCGCTATGCCATGGACATCGCCATGCCAGAGGGCACGCCGATCATTGCCGCTCGGGGCGGCGTGGTGGTCAAGGTGGAAAACCGCCAGAGCGGACGTGGCAACAACCCTTCGGGCAACTTCGTGCGGATCCTGCACGCAGACGGCACCATGGGGGTGTACCTGCACTTGATGCGGGGTTCCGTGGTGGTGAGCGAGGGGCAGCGGGTGGGGCAGGGTGAGATGCTGGGCAAGTCTGGCAACACCGGCAACAGCAGCGGGCCACACCTGCATTTCGTGGTGCAGCGCAACGTGGGGCTGGCGCTGGAGTCGATTCCCTACCGTTTCGACCGTCCGATTGGCGGACTACCGGACTTCACGGCAGGGAATCCATGAACAGCGTCGTCAGTCGAGCTTCAGCACCTTGGCCAGGACAATCTTCGGCCCTTTCATCTTCTTGATGATGATGCGCAGGCCTTCGACTTCCAGCACTTCCTCTTCCTCGGGCACGCGCTTGAGCGACTCGTAGACCAGGCCTGCGAGGGTCTCGGCCTCGATGTGGTCAAGGTCGACGCCCAGCAGGCGTTCGACCTTGAACAGCGGCGTGTCGCCCCGCACCAGCAGCTTGCCCGGCTGATAGGCAAGGATGCCGCGTTCGGCTTTGCGGTGTTCGTCCTGGATATCGCCGACCAGCACTTCCAGCACGTCTTCCATGGTCAGGTAGCCGATCACCTTGCCATCGGCTTCCTCGACCAGCACGAAATGCGCACCGCCCTTGCGGAACTGCTCGAGCAGCTGCGACAGCGGCATGTGTCGCGATACGCGTTCCAACGGCCGCGCCAGGTCTTCCAGGTCGATGCTTTCAGGAAGGTGGTCCAGCTCGGCCAGCTCCAGCAGAAGGTCCTTGATGTGCAGCAGGCCGGTGAACTCTTCGCGCTCGGCGTCATACACCGGGTAACGGCTGAACTTGTGGCGACGGAACATCGCCAGGATGTTCTTCAGCGGCGCCTTGGCATCGAGCACCACCATGTCTTCACGGGAGTTGGCCCAGTCGACCACCTCCAGCTCACCCATTTCCACCGCCGAGGCCAGCACGCGCATGCCCTGGTCGCTTGGGTCCTGGCCGCGGCTGGAGTGCAGGATCAGCTTGAGCTCTTCACGGCTGTAGTGGTGTTCATGGTGCGGCCCGGGCTCGCCCTGGCCGGCGATGCGCAGGATGGTGTTGGCGCTGGCGTTGAGCAGGTAGATCGCCGGGTACATCAGCCAGTAGAACAGGTACAGCGGCACTGCCGTCCACAGCGACAGCAGCTCGGGCTTGCGGATCGCCCAGGATTTGGGTGCCAGTTCGCCGACCACGATGTGCAGGTACGAGATCACGAAGAAGGCGACGAAGAACGACACGGCCTTGATCAGTTCCGGGCTGTCGACGCCCAGATAGGCCAGCAGCGGTTCGAGCAGGTGGGCGAAGGCCGGCTCTCCGACCCAGCCCAGGCCCAGCGAGGCCAGGGTGATGCCCAATTGGCAGGCCGACAGGTAGGCGTCGAGCTGGTTGTGTACCTTGCGCAGGATGCTGCCGCGCCAGCCGTGCAGCTCGGCGATGGATTCGACGCGGGTAGAGCGCAGCTTGACCATGGCGAACTCGGCGGCAACGAAGAAGCCATTGAGAACTACCAGGAACAGGGCAAAGAGAATCATGCCGAAATCGGCGAATAGAGAAGCGAGGCTGATACCAGGGGAAGGGTCCATGATGGAGTTTTTACGGGGTCCGTCTTTGAAAGAGAGAGAAAAAAAGTGCCAGCTCTAGCTGGCACAGGGGATCCAATGTAGCGGCTGAAGCTGCAAAAGCAAAGGGGATGGTTTTTGCTCGCCGATTCTCAGCTGCGATTTACCGCCAATTGTGCCGGCGCAAAATGACAGGTGAACGTGCTGCCATGACCCGGCACGCTACTGATTTCCAGCTTGCCGCGATGGCGCATCAGCACATGCTTGACGATCGCCAGGCCCAGCCCGGTGCCGCCTGTGTTGGAGGCACGGCTGGAGTCGACTCGGTAGAA
Source organism: Pseudomonas sp. S44 (assembly GCF_016624805.1). NCBI lineage: Bacteria > Pseudomonadati > Pseudomonadota > Gammaproteobacteria > Pseudomonadales > Pseudomonadaceae > Pseudomonas > Pseudomonas sp. S44. The sequence continues at coordinate 38,662 of NZ_JACVTY010000028.1, read as the reverse complement.
GCGTTCGGTCAGGCGCGGCAGGTGCTTGGCGTCGATGCCCACCCCGGAGTCCTGCACGCTCAGGTGTGCCCCCTGCTCGTCGGCCCACCAGCGGATGCGAATGGTGCCTTCCTCCTGGGTGTACTTGACCGCATTGAACACCAGGTTGGAGAAGGCGCTGCGCAGTTCCGATTCGCTGCCTTTCAGGCGCAGGCCCGGCGCGGCTTCCAGGGAGATGTTCTGGCGCTTGGGCCCGGACAGCGCCTGGGCGTCACCCTTGATCGACTGCAGCAAAGTATCCACCGCCACCGGCTGATTGTCCGAGGGATAGTCGGTCGCTTCCAACTTGGCCAGTAACAACAGGTCGTTGAGCAGGGTCTGCATGCGCGAGCCTTGCTGGCTCATCTGCTGCAGCGCGCGAGCCCAGCGCGGGTTCACGTCCTCGACGTTATCCAGCAGCGTCTCGAGGTAGCCGGCGATCACCGTCAGCGGCGTGCGCAGTTCGTGGGAGACGTTGGCGACGAAGTCCTTGCGCATCTGTTCGAGCTGGTGGATGCGGGTTACATCGCGCACCAGCATCAGGTGCTCGTTGTTGCCGTAGCGGGTGATGTGCAGTTGCACGCGCAGGCGGTCGTTGATTGGTGAGGGGATTTCCAGCGGTTCGATGTAGTTTTCCGCTTCGAAGTATTCCTTGAAGCGCGGATGACGGACCAGGTTGGTGACCGGTTGCCCGCCATCTTGGGGCGTCTTGAAGCCCAGCAGGGTCTCGGCGGCGCGGTTCCACCACTCCAGGTTGCCATCGCTGTCGAGCATGATCACCGCATCGCGCAGGGCAGCGGTGGACTCTTGGACTCGGTCGATCACCGCTTGCAGGCGCCCGCGGACACGCTGGTCGCGGCGCTGCAGGTGGTAGATGCTGTCGAACACTTCGCCCCACAGCCCGTAGCCGTCCGGCGGCGCCTCGTCGGGCTGGTGGTTGCGCAGCCATTCGTGCAGGCGCAGCAACTGCTTCAGGGTCCAGCCCAGGTAGAGCGCCAGGCCAACCGCCAGGCTCCAGCCGTATTGCCCGCTGATCAGCCCGCCGAGCAGGCAGACGCTGATCAGCAGGAGCAGGTGGCGAATCAGGGTCGCGTGCCAGTTCGGGTTCAATTCACAGTCCTTGTACAGCGGCTTGCAGTGAAGCGTGCGGGCGCGTCAGCTCTTGGTCGAGAAACGGTAGCCGGTGCCGCGGACGGTTTGTACCAGATTTTCGTAGGCTTCACCCAGTGCCTTGCGCAGGCGACGGATGTGCACGTCGACGGTGCGCTCCTCGACATAGACGTTGCCGCCCCAGACCTGGTCGAGCAGCTGGCCACGGGTGTAGGCGCGCTCCTGGTGGGTCATGAAGAACTGCAGCAGGCGGTATTCGGTCGGGCCCATCTCGGCGGGTTTGCCGTCGATGGTAACGCGGTGGCTGATCGGGTCGAGCAGCAGGCCGCCGACTTCGATCGGTGCCTCGCTGTCGCTCGGGCCGGTGCGGCGCAGCACGGCCTTGAGGCGGGCCACCAGCTCGCGGGGCGAGAACGGCTTGGTGATGTAGTCGTCGGCACCGACTTCCAGGCCCTGGATCTTGTTGTCCTCTTCGCCCTTGGCGGTGAGCATGATGATCGGGATGTCCCCGGTCAGCTCGTCGCGCTTGAGACGGCGTGCCAGTTCGATGCCGGAGGTGCCGGGCAGCATCCAGTCCAGCAGGATCAGGTCCGGCTTGCGGTCGACGATGATGGCGTGGGCCTGCTGGGAGTTCTCTGCCTCGAGGCAGTCGTAGCCGGCCATTTCCAATGCAACGGCGATCATCTCGCGAATAGGCGCTTCGTCGTCGACGATCAGAATGTTCCTGCCAACCATGCTCAAAACTCTCCCATCTATGATGTCTTGGCCCGCATTAGATAACGGAATTATTGCAGCTGTGTGACAGGGCGTTGGCCGTTCTGGCGACATTGCATGACTGCGCTAGGCTTCACAGGGCCGCTGCGGCGGTGTTTCTCCTTCTTCCCCCCGACACGATGGTGATTCCAATGACACGACATACGCTGAGCTGGATGGCCCTTTTCGCTGCGCTGGCATTGCCGGGGGTGGCGTCGGCGCACCACGCGATGGAGAAGGACGGCATGTGGGTCGACCATGCCGGCATGACCCTGTACACCTTCGACAAGGATGCCGGAGGCAAGTCGATGTGCAACGGTGATTGCGCAACCAACTGGCCGCCGCTGCTGGTCAAGGCCGAGGATGAAGCGGCCAAGGACAAGTGGACGGTGATCGAGCGCGATGATGGCAAGAAGCAGTGGGCCTATGATGGCAAGCCGCTGTACACCTTCATCAAGGACAAGAAAGCCGGGGACAAGACCGGTGATGGCGTGAAGGACGTCTGGCATATCGCCAAACCCTGACGCGTGTTCGGTCTTTGTGGGAGCGGGCTTGCCCCGCGATTGCGTCAGTGAATTCACCAGTGTGATCGCGCGGCAAGTCGCAGCGGCGAACCGCTGCGCTCCCTTCAGCGCAGCGCGTAGTCCAGCACCACGCCGATGAAGATCAGCAGGCCCGCCCAGTGGTTGTGCAGGAACGCCTTGAAGCAGGCATCGCGATCCAGCGTGCGGGTCGACCAGAACTCCCAGGCGAAGCATGCCAGGGCGCCCAACAGGCCCAGGTGGAACCAGCCACCCAGTTCGAAGTGGTTGCCGGCCAGCAACAGGCAGCCGAGCGACAGCACCTGCAAGGTCAGGATGATCACCCGATCGGCCTCGCCGAAGAGGATCGCCGTGGATTTCACGCCGATCTTCAGGTCGTCGTCGCGATCTACCATCGCATAGTAGGTATCGAAGGCTACCGTCCACAGCAGGTTGGCGATGTACAGCAGCCAGGCCGCCGCTGGCAACTCACCCCCTGCAGCGGTGAAGGCCATTGGGATGCCCCACGAATAAGCGGCGCCCAGCACCACCTGCGGGTAGTAGGTGTAGCGCTTCATGAACGGGTAGCAGAACGCCAGGGCAACGCCGCCAAATGACAGCCACACGGTGCTGGCGTTGGTGCACAGCACCAGCAGGAAACTGATCCCTGTCAGCACCACGAACAGCATCACCGCTTCGCGGGGCTTAATCCGGCCGCTGGCCAGGGGGCGATCGGCGGTGCGCTTGACGTGGCCGTCGACCTTGCGGTCGGCGAAGTCATTGATCGCGCAGCCCGCCGCGCGCATCAGCGCAACTCCGAGGCCGAAGATCAGCACGTTGGCCAGGGTTGGTGCACCCCTGGCGGCGATCCACACGGCCGCGAGCGTAGGCCACAGCAACAGGTAGATGCCGATGGGACGGTCCAGGCGGCTGAGCTGGACGAAGTCCCAGGCTCTGGGGTGCAGGCGGTTGAGCGACTTGAGCAGCTGCAGGTACATCAGGGCGATACCTCCTTGTCCGCCTGCCACATCGCTGGCAGGAATACCTCGGCGACCAGCAGGTCCAGGCCATCGCGTTCGAAGCGCGAACGGCGGCCCCAGAGGTTGGCGCTGGCAACCTCCGTCGGCATCCACGCCTGTGGGTACGTACACACCTCGATGGGGTGGCGAATGAACGCCTGGTCGCAGAACAGCAGTTCGCCGAGCGAGCGGCTGCCCAGGGTCGCCAGATCAAGACCGCCGCGCTCCAAGGCTTCGCGGCTGGCGACGCTGCGGGCGAATACCCAAGGCTGGTCATGGCCGCGCAGATAGACTTCACGCACCCATCCCTGCGCGCCTGGCGCAAGATTCAGGGCGAGGCATTCGTCGTCACGCAGTGGTTGCCAGCCTTCGAACAGCGGCGTCACGCAGAAGTGGTCGTGGGAGAGGCGGGTCAGGCGACGGGTCAGGGAGCCTTCGTCGAACAGCCAGTCGAGGGTGCGCTGGTCGAGGTCGCTCGCCAGCTGTGGATACGCCAGCCACGCGACAGCGGCTGCTTGCGGGGATTCGTACGACACGTCGGTATGCTTGTTACATCCAGAGAGGCGGCGAGCTTAGCATGATTGCCGGGTTTGCTTGCATACTGCCGGCCGGGCCAGTACAAAGCCCGTCATGAATTGCGCGGTGAGTGCTTCGCGGGGGAGCCCGCTCCTATGCAGGGGCGGGTTCAGCCATGAGAGAACCATCAGCGGCAACACAACGCCTGACCGAGGAACCCTGATGAAGAAGTGGCAATGCATTGTCTGTGGCCTGATCTACGACGAGGCCGAGGGCTGGCCGGACGACGGGATCGCTCCAGGCACCCGCTGGGAAGACGTGCCGGAAGATTGGCTGTGTCCCGATTGTGGTGTAGGCAAGAGCGACTTCGAAATGATCGCCATCGGCTGATCGACGACCCCCTGCAAGAGGAAGCACGACATGACGTCCCCTGTGGTGATCATCGGCACTGGCCTTGCGGGCTATAACCTGGCCCGGGAATTTCGCAAGCTCGACGCTGACACGCCGCTGTTGCTGATCACCGCCGACGACGGTCGCTCCTATTCCAAGCCGATGCTCTCCACCGGCTTTGCCAAGCACAAGGACGCCGACGGCCTGTGCATGGCCGAGCCGGGCGCCATGGCCGAGCAGCTCAAGGCCGAGATTCGTACCCATACCCGTATCAGCGGCATCGACCCTGGTCACAAGCGCTTGTGGATCGGCGAGGAGGCGGTGCAATACCGCGACCTGGTGTTGGCCTTGGGTGCGCAGACGGTACAGGTGCCGATTGAGGGCGACGGCACCGAGCTGGTCTTTCCGATCAACGACTTGGAAGACTACGCGCGCTTTCGTGCCGCCGCCGCGGGCAAGCAGCGCGTGTTGCTGCTGGGTGCCGGGCTGATCGGCTGCGAGTTTGCCAACGATCTGACCCTCGGCGGCTACCAGTGCGACGTGGTGGCGCCCTGTGAGCAGGTGATGCCGACCTTGTTGCATCCTGCTGCCGCCAGTGCGGTGCAGGCTGGCCTGGAAGGGCTGGGCGTGCGCTTCCATCTGGGCCCGGTGCTGACCCGCCTGCAACGCACCGGCGGCGGACTCGAGGCTCACTTGTCCGACGGCAGCGTGATTGCCTGTGATCTGGTGGTCTCGGCCATCGGCCTGCGACCGCGTACAGACCTTGCCGCCGCTGCCGGGCTGCAGGTGAACCGGGGGGTGGTGGTGGATCGCCAACTGCGGACCTCCCACGCGAACATCTTCGCCCTGGGCGATTGCGCCGAAGTGGATGGCATCAACCTGCTCTACGTCATGCCGCTGATGGCTTGCGCCCGCGCACTGGCGCAGACGCTCGCCGGCAACCCCACGGGTGTGAACTATGGCCCGATGCCTGTCACGGTAAAGACGCCCGCGTGCCCGCTGGTTGTTTCGCCAGCACCGATGGGCCGAGAGGGAACCTGGCAGGTCGAAGGGCAGGGCAGCGACCTGAAAGTGCTGTGCTACAGCGCCGATGGCCAGTTGCTGGGCTATGCCCTCACGGGGTCGGCGGTGATGGAAAAGCTGGCGCTGAATCGGCAGCTTCCGCCTCTAATGGCCTGAATGCCGTTCGAACTGTCGTATTTGGCCTGTTCTTGGCGCGACAATGGCCGCTCAGACACTGGCGCGGCCACGGTGAGCGTGCCATTCTCACTTCCGTCTGCCGCAGATTAGAGCCTGCGGCGCCTTGGGCGCTGCTTTCGCAGGTAGCACGGCATAACAACAAAAATCCCGTCAAAGAGGCTTCACTATGCGTAAACCAGAACTCGCCGCCGTCATCGCCGAAAAGGCCGATCTGACCAAGGAAAAGGCCAATCAGGTGCTGAACGCGATTCTCGACAGCATCACTGGCGCGCTCGACAAGGATACCGTCACCCTGGTCGGTTTCGGCACCTTCGAGAAGCGTCACCGCGGCGCGCGCACCGGCAAGAACCCACAGACTGGTCAACCGGTGAAGATCAAGGCCAGCAACACTGTTGCCTTCAAACCTGGCAAGAACCTGCGTGACAGCGTCAACGTTCCCGCCAAGCCAGCCAAGAAAGGCAAGTGATCGATTCCTGACACTCGAGTGTCATCCGAACGGGCGCCCCAGGGCGTCCGTTGTGCTTTCTGGCGTGCAGAAACAATGCGGCGAGCTGGCGTAAAAAGTTTAAGAAAGGGATAAACTGCGCGCTTCAGTCATATTTCAATCGAGGCGCGTTGATGAAGTTTCGCTTTCTTCTCTGGGCCATGGGGCTGCTGATGGCCAGGGCCAGCCGTAACAACCCGGCGTTCCAGCAGCAACTGCGCGACAAGGACCTGGTGTTCCAGATGCAGACCTTGGATGGCAAAGTGGCCCGGCATTTCACGGTGAGTGGTGAGCGCATCAGCAGCAAGGGTGGCCTGCACCCTCAACCGGCCTTTGCCATCGCCTTCAAGGATGCCGCGTTCGGCTTTGCCACCTTGCAGGCTGGCAACAAGCAGTTGGCGTTCATGCAGGGGATCCAGGACAAGAACATCCAGATCAAGGGCAACCCGGCATTGGTGATCTGGTTCCAGGGGCTGATGAAATACCTCAAGCCCCGCAAGAAAAAGGCCTGAATCCGCCTGTGTACGAGCGGGCAAACCCGCTCTTGCCAGTCAGTGTGGGGCCTGGAACTGCGAGGCCAGTTCGCGCAGCAGCGCTTCGGCTTCCAGCACCTTGCTCACTACGTCCTCCGCCTTGTCGCGGGTCAGCCCAAGGCGTTCGAGCAGCGCCTCCGGAATCTCTTCCTGCGGTCCTGAGCCAATGCCCCGCGAACGCAGCAGCGACGTGGCCAGGCACACGAGGTTCGGGTAGGCCGAATACTCGCCTTCATAGCTTGGGTCGTGCTGGAAGCGCAGCGCCGCGGACAGCTCGTCCGGCATGTCCCACAGCTTCATCAGCCAGGCGCCGATCTGCTCGCGGCTGATGCCCAGCAGGTGCTGCTCGACATAGCTGTGGTACAGGTGCGGGTTGACCTCAAGATGACGACAGATCAACGAGAAATGCGGCGGGAACACGTGGGCCAGCAGCAGATAGCCGAAGTTGTGCAGCAGCCCCGCCAGGTAGGTTAGACCCGCTTCGGGGCGTTCGGCGCGCGGCATGGCGCGGGTCAGGCCTTCGATCACTGCGGCTGTGTAGATCGACTGCTGCCAGTAAGGCGTGGCCTGCTGCGGATGGTCTTTCGGCAGGCTCAGGGTCTTGCCCAGGGCCAGGCCCAGCGCAAGGTTGATCACCAGGTCGAAGCCCAGCACGCGAACGATGGCATCTTCCACCGAGCGGATCTTGCCGGGTGACGCGTAGTAGGGCGATGCGGCCCAGCTCACCACCTGTGCGGCCAGTGCCGGGTCGGTTTCGACCACGCCGGTGATGTCGTCGACGCTGGCGTTGGGGTCGACGCGCAGCTTGATGATCTTCTGCGCGGTGTCGGCCAGTGGCGGGATCTCGATGGTCTGCTCCAGGCGCTGCTGGATGCGTCGGGCAGTGAAAGCCTGGACCGCGTTGGAGATTTCCTTGGTGTCGTCGTGGGGGCGGTCGAGGTTGCGCTGGATGCTTTCGACTTCAAGGCCAAAGCTGCCGGCGCTGGCCTTGCTCAGCATGCGCTTGAAGTTGTCGCGGGCCACTTCCAATAGCAGCCCAGCCTCACCGGACTGGATCAACAGGCTATCGGCGTTGAGCAGCCGTTCGTCGTACAGGCACGGTGAGCTGGTCAGGGCCGGGATTGCCGGCAAGGCCTTGAGCTGGTGCTTGTCGAGCATCTTCTTCAATCGCTCCAGCGGCACGGCCTTGAGTTTGCGACCGGTCAGCTCTTCCAGGCGCTTCAGGTCCAGCAGATGGCTTTGTGGGAACAGCACCATGAGCGCGCCGACTTCATCGTCCAGCAGAACGGCCTGGACGCGCGATTTCGCGGGCAGCCGCGGGTGTTCGGACACCTCGCGATAGGCTACGCCGAGCTTTTCCAGCAGCAGTCGGATGACCGACGGAGCGTGCGGGGTTGCGGTGTCCAGGGCCACTTCAGTCATGGTCTGTTTCCAAAGGTGTCTTTTCAAACGCGAAGTATAACCATCCTGAGCCCCGAGCTGGGGCACGAATGGGACCGGTGTCACACTTGGCCGTATTGTTGGCCGTGACGCAGCCACCGATCCAGTAGCGGGCTGACATGATCGGGCCAGCGTGCCAGCAATGCCTGTGCGGCGTCGCGTACTGCGGGCAGCAGGTCGGCGTCACGCATCAGGTCGGCGACCTTGAATTGCAGCAGGCCGGTCTGTCGGGTGCCGAGCATTTCGCCGGGGCCGCGCAGCTCAAGATCCTTCTCGGCGATGACGAAGCCATCGTTGGTCTCGCGCATGATCCCTAAGCGTTCGCGGCCGATCTGTGACAGTGGCGGGTGATAGAGCAGCACGCAATGGCTGACGGCGCTACCCCGACCGACCCGGCCACGCAGCTGGTGAAGCTGGGCCAGGCCCAGGCGTTCAGGGTTTTCGATGATCATCAGGCTGGCGTTGGGCACGTCCACCCCCACCTCGATCACCGTGGTGGCCACCAGCAATTGCAGATGGCCGGCCTTGAATTCGGCCATCACCGCGGCTTTTTCCGCAGGCTTCATGCGCCCGTGGATCAGGCCCACACGCAGCTCGCCGAGCGCGCTGCCCAGCTCTTCGAAAGTACTTTCGGCGGCCTGGCAGGTCAGCTCTTCGGATTCCTCGATCAGGGTGCACACCCAGTAGGCCTGGCGCCCTTCGGCGCAGGCAGCGCGGACCCGCTCTACCACCTCGAAGCGGCGACTGTCGGCCACCAGCACGGTATTGACTGGCGTTCGGCCGGGCGGCAGCTCATCAAGAATGGAGGTATCGAGGTCGGCGTAGGCGCTCATGGCGAGCGTACGCGGGATGGGGGTGGCGGTCATGATCAACTGGTGCGGACACAGCGTGCCGTTCACGCCCTTCTTGCGCAGGGCCAGCCGTTGCTGCACGCCGAAACGGTGCTGTTCGTCGATGATCGCCAGGGCCAGGTGGCGAAACTTCACTTCTTCCTGGAACAGCGCATGGGTGCCGACCACCATGGGGGCGCCGCCGGCGATTTGCTCCAGCGCACTGGCGCGAGCCTTGCCTTTGAGCTTGCCAGCCAGCCAGGCGACTTCTATCCCCAAGGGTTCGAGCCAGCGCTTGAAGGTGATGTAGTGCTGTTCGGCGAGGATCTCGGTGGGCGCCATCAGCGCGACCTGGTAACCGGCCTCCAGCGCCTGCAGCGCTGCCAGCGCAGCAACCACGGTCTTGCCGGCACCCACGTCACCTTGCACCAGGCGCATCATCGGCTCTGGCTGGCTGAGGTCATAGGCGATCTCGTTGCCTACCCGCTGCTGGGCACCGGTGGGAGTGAATCCGAGGTTGGCCAGGTACTGTCCGGGCAGGCGGCTGGCCTTGGGCAGCACCGGGGCTCGCAGGGCACGCAGGCTCTCACGCAGACGCTGCTGGGAGAGCTGGTGCGTGAGCAGTTCCTCGAATGCGAGGCGGTGCTGGGCCCAGTGCTGGCCTTCGGCAAGCTCGTCGAGGTCGGCGTCGGCGGGTGGGTTGTGCAGGTAGCGGATGGCGTCGTCCAGTGGGGCCAGGTGATAGTCGCGGGCCAGCTCATCCGGCAGCCAGTCGGGCAGGCTGCGCGGGCCGAGCTTGCTCAGGCTGAGCTGGCAGAGCAGGCGCAGACGCTGCTGGGTGAGGCCTTCGGTGGTCGGGTAGATCGGGGTCAGGGTCTGCTCGACGGGCGGTGGCGGTTCGTCGCCGTTGAGCGCGCGGTATTCCGGATGATAGATCTCAAGGCCAGAGGCTCCGGGGCGTGCCTCACCGTAGCAGCGCAGGTGGGTGCCACGCTTGAGGCCTTCTTTCTGCGCATTGCTGAAGTGATAGAAGCGCAGGCTAAGCACGCCTGTGCCGTCGCCCAGGCGTACCACCAGGCTGCGGCGTTTGCCCATGGTCACGTCAGCCCCGCTGACCACGCCCTCGATCACGGCATCCTGACCGGGACGCAGGGCGCCGATCGGTACGACGCGGGTGCGGTCCTGGTAGCGCAGTGGCAGGTGGAACAGCAAGTCCTGCAGGCTTTCCAGGCCGACCTTGGCGAGTTTTTCCGCCATGGCCTCGCCGACGCCCTTGAGCTCGGTGACCGGGACCTTCGACAACTCCGTCATGGCATCAGGCCGGCTGTGGCGCAGGCGTCTTGGCGACCGAACAGAGGCGGATCGAATCGGCGAGGATCTCGATTGCCTTTGGCCGCGGGAAGCTGGCGCGCCAGGCGATGGCAACGGTTCGGAACGGTGCAGGCGCTGTCAGTGGACGCACTTCGATGACGCCAGGGGCGTAGTGATGACTGTGCACCGCCGACAACGGCAGGATCGAAACACCTAGGCCCGAGGCGACCATATGACGGATGGTCTCCAGCGAGCTGGATTCGACCGTGGTGTGCTTCGAGGCATCGTTACCCTTGTTCAGGGTCGGGCAGGCTTCGAGCACCTGGTCGCGGAAGCAGTGACCTTCGCCGAGCAGCAGCAGGCTCTTGTCGTTGAGCAGGGCGGTGTCGATGGTCTTCTTGGCGGTCCAGGGGTGATCGGCCGGCATCAGCGCGCAGAATGGCTCATCGTACAGCGGTAGCGTCAGCACGTCGGCCTCGTTGAACGGCAGCGCGATGATCACCGCGTCCAGTTCGCCGTTGCGCAGTTTCTCGCGCAGCACGTGGGTGAAGTTCTCTTCGATGTACAGCGGCATCTGCGGGGCAACCCGGTGCAACTGTGGAATCAGGTGCGGGAACAGGTAGGGGCCGACGGTATAGATGGCGCCGACTTTCAGTGGAGCAGTGAGCTGGTTCTTGCCGGCCTGGGCCAGTTCGCGGATGCCTTGGGCCTGCTCGAGCACCTTCTGCGCCTGGGCGACGATGCTTTCGCCAACCGGTGTCAGGCGTACGGCGCTCTTGCTGCGCTCGAAGATCAGCACGCCCAGCTCGTCCTCAAGCTTCTTCACCCCGACCGACAGGGTCGGCTGGCTGACGTGGCAACGCTCGGCGGCATGGCCGAAGTGCTGCTCCTGAGCGAGTGTGACGATGTAGCGGAGTTCAGTGAGGGTCATAACGTGCGTCCATGAAGTTGCGGCCCCAGCATAGCGGGTGCAATCGATAGACGCACGTTATCAGACTTGCGGTTTTGTGACAGATGCAATGTATCAGCGCTTGTCCAACGAGTAGACGAAGGGCGCCACTACCTCGATCGTGCCATTGTTCAACAACTCCGCAGGCGGCTTGGGTACCGTGCCGGCGCGGCGGATCATGTCCATCGTCGCGCGGTCCAGTGCAGCACTGCCTGAGCCTCCGGCCAGTGAATACGACAGCACCTTGCCCTCGGCATCGACCACGAAGCGCAGCCGGTTGATCCCTTGCAGGCCACGGCGACGCGCGTCTTCCGGGTACTTCTTGTACTTCGCCAGGTGACGCAGCAGGTCGCTTTGCCACGTCGGCAGGGCGTTGCTGTTGGAGGCGATACTCGGCTGCGGCGCTGCCGACTTCTGCGGCGGAGCGTTGCTTGGCGCGGTATCGGCCACTTGTTCCTTGGCCGGTGGTTCGTCCTTCGGCGGCTCAGGCTTTTTCTCGGGCTTGGGCGGCTGGGGCTTGGCCTTCGGCTTGGGCGGCTTAGGGATCGCGATCTTCGGTTTCGGAGCCTCCACCAGCTTGGGCAGCGGTGGCTCTTCGACCGGCGCAGGCGGCTGTGGAGCCGCTTTCGGTGGCGGCGGTGGCGCAGGCTCGGGGACCGGTGCCAGCTCGACCATCATCGCTGCTGGCGGCAGCTCGATGGCCTGGGGCACCGACCAGTTGAGCGTCAGCACTACGGCGATCACGTGCACACCGAGCACGGCTGCCAGGCTGGCACCGTAGCGCACCAGGTTGGAGCGCTTGTTCGTCATTTCTTGGCTGCCGTCTCGAGTCCGACCAGACCGACCTTGAGGTAGCCGGCCGCGCGCATGGTGTTCATCACTTCCATCAGGTCGCCGTAGTCAACACCCTTGTCGGCCTGGAAGAAGATGGTGGTTTCCTTGTCGCCCTTGGTCTTGGCGTCGAGCATCGCGCCAAGCTGTTCGGGCAGGTCCACCGCGTCATCGCCGACGTACAGCTTCTTGTCGGCCTTGACGCTGACGAACACCGGTTTCTCGGGCCTCGGTGCAGGTTTTGCGGTCGAGGCTGGCAGGTCGACCTTGATGTCGACCGTCGCCAGTGGTGCGGCAACCATGAAGATGATCAGCAGTACCAGCATCACGTCGATGAACGGCGTGACGTTGATTTCGTGGTTTTCGGCGAGGTCGTCGCCACCTTCGTTGAGATGCAGGCCCATGGCTTACCCCACTTTCACCATGTGCGGGGCGGCGCGCTCGCCAGCCTGATGGTCCAGGTCACGGCTGACCAGCAGCAGGACCTGCGCCGAGGCGTCGGAGACCTGCGCCTTGTAGCCGGCGATGGAACGGGCGAAGACGTTGTAGATGACCACGGCCGGAATCGCGGCGACCAGGCCCAGGGCGGTGGCCAGCAGGGCTTCGGCGATGCCTGGGGCAACGACGGCGAGGTTGGTGGTCTGGGTCTTGGCGATGCCGATGAAGCTGTTCATGATGCCCCACACGGTGCCGAACAGACCGACGAATGGCGCGGTCGAGCCGATGGTGGCCAGCACGCCGGTGCCGCTGCTCATGTTGCGACCGCTGGCAGCGACCAGGCGCTCCAGGCGGAAGCTGACGCGTTCCTTGATGCCTTCCTTCTCGCGGGTGTTGGCCGACAGGCGCATTTCCTCGAGGGCGTCGTGGATCAGGGTATGAGCCAGGGTGCCCTCCTTGTCGGCGACGCTGCTGGCTTCTTTCAGGCTGGCAGATTTCTTCAGCAGGGCGATTTCACCGCGCAGGCGGCGCTTGGCGCCCATCAGCTCGAAGCCCTTGGCGATCCAGATGGTCCAGGTGATGATGGAGGCGATGGCCAGGCCGATCATTACCGCCTTCACGACGATATCGGCGTTCTTGTACATGCCCCATGGGGACAGGTCGTGGGCCATGCCCAGCGAGGTGTCTTCGACCAGTGCTTCGACGTTCTCGCCTGCTGGCGCCTGGGCCTCGGCGGGCTCAGCGGCGTTCGCGGATGCCTGGCCATTGGCGGCCGGGTCAGCCGGAGCGACTGCAGCAGGAGGGGTGGCGCCGTTGGCGGCAGGCTCTTCAGCCATGGCGGCCGGGGCCAGCACCAGGCTGAACAGCAGCGCGGCGATGGCGCGCCAGGCGCGCGATGTGGTTGGCGAAGCGGAAGGTTGAGTACGAGTCATGCTGGCCGGACCTGATGAAGAAAAATGGGGTGGTGTTCTCCATGGCCTCGAGGGGGGCCGAGAACTGAATCAGGGCGCCATTATTGCAAGTAATTCTTGTTAACAAAAGTAATAGAGTAACTTTTTTTACGCTTTGGATAGCCGCTGATCGTCTAATACGGCTAGCCTGGGCCTTTCGTTCTGGAGTGAAGTGATGTCGGATCTGTCCGCGATGATCGTAGGTTGTGGTGATGTAGGCAGCCGCCTGGCCCGGCAACTGCTCGCCCGCGGCTGGCAGGTACATGGGCTGCGTCGCACGGTGGCACAGCTGCCCGCAGGCGTTCTGCCGGTGGCAGCCGATCTGTCCGACGCCAGCATTCCTGCAGGCTGGCCCGAGCATTCCCCGGATTATCTGGTGTATTGCGTGGCGGCCAGCCAGCACGATGAAGCCGGTTATCGGGCCGCCTATGTGGAGGGTTTGCGCCACGTGCTGAGCTGGTTGGCGGACAAGGGGCAGCATCCGCGCCGCTTGCTGTTCGTGTCCAGCAGCAGCGTCTATGCGCAGCAGGGCGGCGAGTGGGTCGAGGAAGGTGCTGCCACCGAGCCCGAGGGGTATTCGGGGCGGATCATGCTGGAGGCCGAGCGCTTGGCGCTCGAGAGCGGGATTCCCGCCAGCCTGGTGCGTCTGACGGGGATCTATGGCCCCGGCCGCGAGTGGCTGCTGAGCCAGGTGCGCCAGGGATATCGGGTGGCCGAGGAGCCGCCGCTGTACGGCAATCGCATTCATGCCGAGGACGCGGCCGGTTTGCTGGCGTTCCTGCTGCAGGCAGACGCGGACGGGGTGGCGCTGGAGGACTGCTACATCGGTGTCGACGACGATCCGGCCCCGCTGGCCGAGGTGGTGGCCTGGCTGCGCCAGTACATGGGCGTTACCGAGTGGTCGGACGAGCAGCGCGTGCGCCGCACCGGCAGCAAGCGCTGCAGCAACGCGCGGGCACGGGCGCTGGGCTGGGTGCCGCAGTATGCGAGCTACAAGGAAGGGTACGCGGCGATCCTGAAAGGCTGAAGCCAAGCCTCGACTACCGGTGTCGAGGCTGTCCGGGTACCCGTAGGAGCGGGCTTGCCCGCGAATCGGATACCGCGCTGCATGGCACCGGCTTCGCCGGTGATCGCGGGACAAGCCCGCTCCCACAGGGATTGGGCTGGTCTTTAAATTTTGGACGAGACAGTTGCTCCTGCAAGTAGTGGATCAGTCGCGCTCAAGCACCCACTGCCGCGCGCCAGCCGCGAGTTCTGGCATTTCGTCGGGCTGCGCACGGTTGACTGCACGGAAGATCTCCAGCTTGTCGTCATCACGCTTGAACACCCAGGGGGCGCCGCGTTGGTCGCGCTCCAGCCAGAGGCTGTCGTTGTCGCCGCCCATGGTCGCGCAATCGCCGGCCAGGCAAAGGGCGTAACGGTCCAGATCGGGCAAGCCGGTCACGCCGCCGTCGTCGGCGAAGCGGACCTTGGCGCCCTGGCCTGGGCCTTCGACGATTTTCCATTCGCCACCCAGGTACGCCTTGTACAGCGCCTTCTCGAAGCTGCCACCCAGCGGTGCGTCGGCGGGTGTCGGGGGCTTGCTGCGCACGAAGGTCTGCTTGGCGCCGGAGGCGTCGGTTGTTTGCAATTCGTCGCCATCGAGGCTCAATTGCTCGCTCTGGCCGCCTTCGAAATTGGCTTGCCATTGCTTGTCCGCCGCGACGAGGCTGCCCTCAGCGGCTTCGAAACCATTGCTGTAGCGGGCTTGCTGGCTGACGACGTCAATCTTCCATTCGAATACCGGGCCATGGCTGGACAGCGCCTTGCGCAAGCTGTCGCCCTTGACGGCGGCGTCGATGGCATCCTGGTTGATCCAGGTACCGTTGAAATCTTCAGGTTTGTGGCTGGCGCAGCCGCCCAGAAGCAGGGCTGCCAGCGCGAGAGGCAGGGCATGACGCATGGTGGGAACCTTCAGGAAGGAAAGGCGGCAGGCCGGGCGCCCGCCGCCTGGGGCATCACTCGATGACGAGGATGGCGTCCATCTCGACTTGCGAGCCCTTTGGCAGGGCAGCTACGCCAATCGCGGCGCGGGCTGGGTAGGGCTGCTCGAAGTAGCGACCCATGACCTCGTTGACCTTGGCGAAGTGGCTCAGGTCGGTGAGGAAGATGTTCAGCTTGACGATATCCTTGAACGAACCGCCAGCGGCCTCGGCAACAGCCTTGAGGTTTTCGAAGACCTGCACGGTCTGTGCCTCGAAGCCTTCAACCAGCTCCATGGTCTTGGGATCCAGAGGAATCTGGCCCGACATGTAGACGGTGTTACCAGCCTTGATCGCCTGGGAGTAGGTGCCGATGGCGGCAGGGGCCTTGTCGCTGTTGATGACGGTCTTGGTCATGTTGACTCCTTGCGGTTGACGGACTACGCACGCGTTCGGGTGATGCGGACCACGCCGGTCAGGGTGCGCAGCTTCTTGATCACGCGAGCCAGGTGCACGCGGTCGCGCACGCTGACCACCAGTTGGACCACGCTGACGCGACCGTCGCGCTCATCCATGCTGATCTTCTCGATGTTGCCGTCGGCGGCGTTGACGCTGCTGGCCAGCAGGGCGATCAGGCCGCGCTGGTGTTCCAGTTCGACGCGCAGTTCGACATTGAACTCGCCGGTGACGTCCTTGGCCCAGGAGAGCTGCAGGCACTTCTCCGGGTTGTGTCGGATTTCACTGATGTTGCGGCAGTCTTCCAGGTGCACAACCATGCCCTTGCCCGCCGACAGGTGGCCGACGATGGGGTCACCCGGGATCGGCGTACAGCACTTGGCGTAGCTGAGCACCAGGCCTTCTGTGCCGCGGATCGCCAGCGGGCCCTCTGGCGATGGCAGCTGCTCGCCTTCGGCGGACAGCAGGCGGCGGGCGACCACGTAGGCCATGCGGTTGCCCAGGCCGATGTCTTCGAGCAGGTCTTCGACGAGCTCCAGGCGGTATTCGGTGAGGATGGCCTGGACGCGCTCGGCGGCGATCTTGTCCAGGCTGCTGTCGAAGCCCGTCAGCACTTTGTTCAGCAGGCGTTCGCCGAGGCTGATGGATTCGGAGCGGCGCTGCTGTTTGAGCGCATGGCGAATGTGCGTGCGTGCCTTGCCGGTAACCACGAAATTGAGCCAGGCCGGGTTTGGACGTGCGCCCGGCGCACTGACGATCTCGACCGTCGAGCCACTTTGCAACGGCTCGGAGAGCGGTGCCAGGCGACGGTTGATGCGGCAGGCGATGCAGCTGTTGCCGACGTCGGTGTGCACCGCGTAGGCGAAGTCGACGGCAGTGGAGCCTTTGGGCAGCTCCATGATCCGACCTTTGGGCGTGAAGACATAGACCTCGTCCGGGAACAGGTCGATCTTCACGCTCTCGATGAACTCCAGAGAGTTGCCTGCCCGCTGCTGCAGCTCGAGGATGCCCTTGACCCATTGACGGGCGCGGGCGTGGCTGCCCTTGGGCTGTTCTTCCTCGTTCGACTTGTACAGCCAGTGCGCGGCGATGCCGTTGTTGGCCATCTCTTCCATTTCGCGGGTGCGGATCTGGATTTCGATGGGCACACCGTGCATCCCGAACAGCGTGGTGTGCAGCGACTGGTAGCCGTTGGCCTTGGGAATCGCGATGTAGTCCTTGAAGCGCCCCGGCAGCGGCTTGTACAGGTTGTGCACGGCACCCAGCACGCGGTAGCAGGTGTCGACCTTGTCAACGATGATGCGGAAGGCGTACACGTCCATGATCTCGTTGAAGGCGCGGCGCTTGCCGCGCATCTTCTTGTAGATGCCATAGAGGTGTTTCTGCCGGCCGCTGACCTCGCCCTCGATGCCGTCCGCCGCCAGGCAGTTGGCCAGCGAGGTCTCGATCTTGGCGACGATTTCCTTGCGGTTGCCGCGCGCGCTCTTCACCGCCCGGTGAATGAGCGAGGAGCGCATGGGGTGCATGGCCTTGAAACCAAGATCCTCGAACTCCACGCGCACGGTGTGCATGCCCAGCCGATTGGCGATGGGGGCGTAGATCTCGAGGGTTTCCTTGGCGATGCGCCGGCGCTTTTCACCGGACAGCACTTCCAGGGTGCGCATGTTGTGCAGGCGATCGGCCAGCTTGACCAGGATCACGCGGATATCGCGGGCCATGGCCATGGCCATTTTCTGAAAGTTCTCGGCTTGCGCCTCGGCCTTGGTCTCGAAATTCATCTGGGTCAGCTTGCTGACCCCGTCGACCAGCTCGGCGACGGTTTCGCCGAACTGCTGGCTGAGAGCTTCCTTGGCGATGCCGGTATCTTCGATCACGTCGTGCAGCATGGCGGCCATCAGGCTCTGATGGTCCATGTGCATGTCGGCGAGAATGCTGGCGACTGCCAGCGGATGGGTCACGTAGGGCTCGCCACTGCGGCGGCGTTGCCCGTCGTGTGCCTGTTCGGCATAGAAATAGGCCCGGCGAACAAGATTGACCTGTTCGGGGCCCAGATAGGTCGACAGCCGCTCGGCGAGGGCTTCTATACCCGGCATGGTTTCACCTCTTGCAGAGGAAGAGGATCGTGTGCCGCGCGACGTCGACCGGGCATGAATCAGACGGCCTCGTTGTTCTCGTCCTCGAACGCAGCGAACACCGGATCCTCGGTGACGATCTCTTCGGCGGCGATGAATTCATTGGTCACGATGCCTTCGGCAATTTCGCGCAGGGCGACGACGGTTGGCTTGTCGTTTTCCCACGCCACGCGTGGCTCCTTGCCGCCGGTGGCCAGTTGGCGGGCGCGCTTGGTCGAGAGCATGACCAGCTCGAAGCGGTTATCCACGTGTTCCAGGCAGTCTTCAACAGTTACGCGGGCCATGGTCTTCCTCAGTAGCAGATGCGATTAGCGTGCAGCCCAGAATGGGCAGGCGGACTCGATAGTTTAAAAAATCACCAGCCAATAGGGAAGGGCTGTTTTGTCTGGTGATCCGTGTCACCTGCTCGTGGGGGCGGGCTTGCCCGCGAAAGGGCCGTAACAGACAGCCTCTCGCTTGAACCTGACGATAACGCTTCCCGTCCCGCGAACACAACAGCTTCAGCGCATCGCGTCGCGCAAGCGTGGGGTCAGTTCCTCGAACAAGGTCTGTACCGAACGCAGCGCTCGACAATCGGGGCGGGTCAGCAGCCACAGTTGGGTGTCACAGCCTGGCAGCGCGCCGCTCAAGGCCTCGACACCGGGCAAGGTGTCGACCATGTAGTCGGCGAGCGCCGCCACTCCCATGCCGGTGCTGACCAACTGAGCAATCGTCGACATGCCACTGCACTGGTAGCGTGGGATCAGGTCGGGGTGCTGCTGGTTGCGCCAGACTACCGTGGGGTGGTCCTGCATGGCGTCGTCAGGGGCGATCCACGGCACGCTGTTTGGCGACTCGGCCAGGCGCTCGCGAAACTCCGGGCGTCCGCAGATTACATAGGACGTCGAGCCCAGGCAGCGTCCGACCAGATGCTCCGGCGGTGTGTTGGTCAGGCGCAGGGCGATGTCGGCGTCGCGTCGGCTCAGGTTGGCGAAGGTGTTGGAGGTGCCCATTTCCAGCGACAGCGCGGGGTAGTTGGGCATGAATTCGGCCAGTGCGGGCAGCAACAGGCTGTGCAGCACGGCTTCGGTGCAGGTCAGGCGCACGGTACCGCTGACCACCTGCTCGCCGCTGGTCAGGGCGATGCGCGCGGCGTCCAGCGCCTGCTCGGCCCGTTCAGCCTGTTCGGCCAGGGCCTGTGCGGTGTCGGTTGGCAGGTAGCCCTTGCGGCTCTTGACGAACAGGGCGGTGCCCAGCGCCGACTCCAGTCGCCGGATCGAGCGAAACACCGTCGAAACATCGACCTTGAGCAGCTCGGCGGCCTTGGCCAGTGAGCGACCACGTTCCAGCGCCAGGACCAGGGCGAGGTCCGCGTGATTGATCTGATATTGCATTTGTGCACGCTCTGCTTGCCGATTTGCCAATGTCTGTTGCACTGGAGCCCACTTTATAGTGGAACGGCCCCCGGGAATCAATGCACCGGGCGAGCCACAGAATTTCCCCACGATGGGGCAGTGAAAAGAACAACAGCAGCAACCATCGTCGCCCTCGAGGCGCCAGCCATATCCCCACATCGCCGCTCCGAATCAAAGGATGTACAGCCATGACGTCGGTCTCCCCGTGCGCCCGTTCTTCCCGCGAGATGAATGAATTCCTGGAAGCCCACCCGGACACACAGTACGTCGACCTGTTGATCTCCGACATGAACGGCGTGGTGCGTGGCAAGCGCATCGAGCGGGCCAGCCTGCACAAGGTGTACGAGAAGGGCATCAACCTGCCGGCTTCGCTGTTCGCCCTGGATATCAACGGCTCGACCGTCGAAAGCACGGGCCTCGGCCTGGATATCGGCGATGCCGACCGCATCTGCTATCCGATCCCAGGCTCGCTCTCCAACGAGCCCTGGCAGAAGCGGCCGACGGCGCAGTTGCTGATGACCATGCACGAAATCGAAGGCGAGCCGTTCTTCGCCGACCCGCGTGAAGTGCTGCGCCAGGTGGTGAGCAAGTTCGATGCGCTTGGCCTGGATATTTGCGCAGCGTTCGAGCTGGAGTTCTACCTGATCGACCAGGACAATCTGAACGGTCGGCCGCAGCCGCCACGCTCGCCGATCTCGGGCAAGCGCCCGCAGTCCACCCAGGTCTACCTGATCGACGACCTGGACGAGTACGCCGACTGCCTGCAGGACATGCTCGAAGCCGCCAAGGAGCAGGGTCTGCCGGCGGATGCGATCGTCAAGGAAAGTGCCCCGGCGCAGTTCGAGGTCAACCTGCATCACGTCGCCGATCCGCTCAAGGCTTGCGACTACGCGATCCTGCTCAAGCGCCTGATCAAGAACATCGCCTACGACCACGAGATGGACTCGACCTTCATGGCCAAGCCCTACCCGGGCCAGGCGGGCAACGGCCTGCACGTGCACATCTCGCTGCTGGACAAGAAAACCGGCAAGAACATCTTCGCCAACGACGATGCGCTGCAGAGCGAAACCCTGCGTCACGCCATTGGCGGTGTACTGGAAACCATGCCGGCGTCGATGGCCTTCCTGTGCCCGAACATCAACTCTTACCGTCGCTTTGGTGCTCAGTTCTATGTGCCGAACGCCCCGAGCTGGGGTCTGGACAACCGCACCGTCGCCCTGCGCGTGCCCACCGACAGCAGCGATAACTTGCGTATCGAGCACCGCGTCGCAGGTGCCGATGCCAACCCTTACCTGATGCTTGCCGCGATTCTCGCTGGTATCCACCACGGCCTGACCAACAAGGTCGAACCCGGCGCGCCGATCGAGGGCAATTCGTACGAGCAGCTTGAGCAGAGCCTGCCGAACAACCTGCGTGATGCCTTGCGAGCGCTGGATGACAGCGAGGTCCTCAACCAATACATCAGCCCGGAATACATCGACATCTTCGTGGCCTGCAAGGAAAGCGAGCTGGCGGAGTTCGAAGTGTCGATCTCCGACCTCGAATACAACTGGTACCTGCACACGGTGTAAGCCCATGAGCGCAATCGCGGTTCCCTTGATCGGTGTCAGCGCCTGCCGCCAGCAGGTTGGGAAGAACTCATCGCACACGGTGGGCGACAAGTATGTCGAGGCGGCAGGTTTTGCCGGGCTGCCTGTGATCCTGCCGGCGCGCGACACGGCCAGCGACCCGCAAGCGCTGCTGGCGCGTCTGAATGGCATTCTTTTTACCGGCTCGCCTTCAAATGTCGAGCCGCATCATTACAATGGCGCCCCCAGCGTGGACGGTACCCGGCACGACGTTGCGCGTGACCGCCTGACCCTGCCGTTGCTGCAGGCCGCCATAGCCGCCGGCGTGCCGGTGTTGTGCATCTGCCGTGGATTCCAGGAACTCAACGTGGCCTTGGGCGGCACTTTGCACCAGCGGGTGCATGAACTGCCCGGCTACCTGGACCACCGCGAACCTGAGGACGCACCCCTGGAGGTGCAATACGGGCCTCGACACACGGTCGGCATTGCGCCGGGCGGGCTGTTCGAGCGCCTGGGCCTGGCGGAGCAGTTCGAGGTCAACTCGCTGCACAGCCAGGGCATCGACCGTCTGGCCCCGGGCCTGCGTGTCGAGGCACGGGCCCCGGATGGCCTGATTGAAGCGGTGTCGATGAGTGATGCGTCGGGCTTCGTGCTTGGCGTGCAATGGCACCCGGAGTGGCGTTTCGCCGAAAACCCGGTCTCCCTACGTCTGTTTCAGGCGTTTCGTGAGGCCTGCATTGCCCATGCTGCTCGGGAGGGCTCGCGCCAGAAGGCATTCTGACGTTACCCGAAGGTCTCGGATGACCCATCCCCTGCAGCAAGCTTTCAATGAGTGAAAGCGGGCCTTGTTCGCAAGGCCTGTGAAAACAATACCAATAGCAACGGCAAATAACTCATGAGCGAATACACAGAAGCCGGCCGCCCTCCCGATGTGGCGGCCGACGCGGGCAGCAACACCCAGCGCGCCAGCAAAGGCCTGGCCAAAGGTCGCCTGGGCCTGCTGGCCAGCGTGGTGCTGGGCATCTCCACCATTGCCCCGGTCTACACCCTGACCGGCGCCCTTGGCCCGACCGTGCGTGAGGTCGGCGCCCATCTTCCCGCGGTCTTCATCGTCGGCTTCCTGCCGATGCTGCTGGTTGCCCTCGGCTACCGTGAGCTGAACGCCGCGGAGCCCGACAGCGGCACCTCATTCACTTGGTCGGCACGTGCCTTCGGTCCCATGATCGGCTGGATCGGTGGCTGGGGGCTGGTCGTCGCCACCACCATCGTGCTTTCGAACCTGGCCGGTGTGGCGGTCGATTTCTTCTACCTGTTCATCGGGCAGATCACCGGGCATCACGAGTATGCCGCGCTAGCGGACAACCTGTTGATCAACGTCACTACCTGTTGTGCGTTCATCGCCCTGGCGGTGTGGATCTGCTGCCGGGGCATGGGTACCACCATGACCGTGCAGTACGGCCTGGTTGCCCTGCAATTGCTGGTGTTGGTGGGCTTTGGTTTTGCTGCGTTCGGCGAGACTACCGCGCCACCGCCGCTGGAATTCGATTTCGCCTGGTTCAATCCCTTCGGGGTCGAATCGTTCTCGGCCTTCGCGGCCGGGCTGTCGCTGTCGATCTTCATCTTCTGGGGCTGGGACGTGTGCCTCACCGTCAGCGAAGAGTCCATCGGCAGCGACGAAGTGCCAGGCAAGGCTGCTACCTGGACGGTACTGCTGATCCTTGGCCTGTATCTGTTCACCGCCATTGCCACCCTTCAGTTCGCCGGCATCAGCGACACTGGCCTGGGCCTGGGCAATCCGCGCATCCAGGAGAACGTCTTCGCCCACCTGGCAGGTCCGGTGATGGGGCCGCTGGCGATCCTGATGTCGATTGCGGTGCTGGCCAGCACGGCGGCGTCGCTGCAGTCGACCTTCGTGTCGCCGGCGCGCACCCTGCTCGCCATGGGCTACTACGGTGCGGTGCCGCAGCGCTTCGCCAGTGTCTGCCCGCGCTCGCAGACGCCGCGCTACGCGACCATCTGTGCGGGCGTGGCTGCGGCCTTGTTCTACGTGACCATGCGTACCCTGAGCGAGAACGTGCTGGCAGACACCATCACCGCGCTGGGGATGATGATCTGCTTCTACTATTCGCTGACCGCGTTCGCCTGTGTCTGGTACTTCCGCGACAGCCTGTTCGACAGCCTGCGCCACTTCTTCATGCGCGGCCTGTGCCCGCTGGTGGGTGGGGTGATCCTGTCGGTGATCTTCGTGCGTACCGCGATCGACAGCGCCTCGCCCGACTTTGGCAGCGGCTCGCATGTCGGTGGGCTGGGGCTGGTGTTCGTGATCGCGGCGATCATCTCGGTGCTGGGGATCGTGCTGATGATGCTGTCGCGACTGCGTGCACCGGCGTACTTCCTCGGGGCGACCTTGCAGCAGCAGGCGAAACTGCAGTTGCAGGAATAAGGCGTAGGTGGGGCTGCTGCGCAGCCCTATCGCGGGGCAAGTCGTTGCGACTTGCCCCGCGCTGGTTTCAGCGCGTGGTTCAGCCGACCAATTGCTTCAACAGCTCACCATGGCGCTGCTGCTGCTTCTTGAGCAGCAACCGGTTCGAACGGAACACCGACTTCAGGTCTTCGAGCGCGTCTTCGAAGTCATCGTTGACGATGACGTAGTCGAATTCGTTGTAATGCACCATCTCGCTGACCGCTTCCTTCATGCGCCCGGCGATGATCTCTTCACTGTCCTGGCCGCGCCCGTCCAGACGCTGGCGCAGGGCTTCCTGGCTCGGTGGCAGGATGAAGATCGACAGGGCCTCGGGCATCAGCTTGCGCACTTGCTGCGCACCCTGCCAGTCGATTTCAAGGATCAGGTCGAAGCCTTGGTCGAGGGTTTCCTGCAGCGCGCTGCGGGAGGTGCCGTAGAAGTTGCCGAACACCTCGGCGTGCTCGAGGAAGTCGCCTTGGGCAATCAATGCCTTGAACTCCTCGTGAACCACGAAGTGATAGTTCACTCCGTGGATCTCGCCTGGGCGCATGGCACGGGTGGTGTGGGAGACAGAGACGCGGATCTGCTGGTCTTGCTGGGTCAGAGCAGTGACCAGGCTGGTCTTGCCAGCGCCGGAAGGCGCCGAAACGATGTAGAGGGTGCCGCTGCTGTGCTTCATGGTGGGGTGGCCTTACTCGATGTTCTGTACTTGTTCACGCATCTGTTCGATCAGCACCTTCAGGTTGACCGCTGCTTGGGTGCTGCGCGGGTCGAAGGCCTTTGAGCCGAGCGTGTTCGCCTCGCGATTGAGTTCCTGCATCAGGAAGTCCAGGCGTCGTCCGGCGGCGCCGCCCGACTTGAGCACGCGGCGCACCTCGGTGACATGGGTGCTGAGACGGTCGAGCTCTTCGGCGACGTCGCTCTTTTGTGCCAGCAGCACCATCTCCTGCTCCAGGCGCTGCGGGTCGAGCTCGGCCTGCAGGTCGTTGAAACGGTCGATGATGCGCTGGCGCTGGGCGGCCAGCATTTGTGGCACCAGGGCGCGCAGGGTGGCGACTTCGGTGGTCATGGCGTCCAGGCGCTCGTTGATCAGTCGGGCCAGCTCCTGGCCCTCGCGCAGGCGGCCGGCCTTGAGCTCGGCGAGCGCCTCGTCGAACAGTGCCATCGCCTCGGTGTTCAGCGCCTGTGGGTCGGCGGCATCGGCTACCAGCACGCCGGGCCAGGCCAACACTTCGAGGGGATTGAGCGGGGCTGGCTGATTGATCAGCCCGGCCACGGTCTCGGCGGCGGCGACCAGTTGCGCGGCGCGCTCGCGATCGACCTGCAACGGCTTGCCGGTGCTGTCTTCGGACAGGCGCAAGGTGCATTCGACCTTGCCGCGCGACAGCCCCTGGCGCAGGCCTTCGCGTACCGCGCCCTCAAGATCGCGCAGGGCTTCGGGCAGGCGCAGGTGCGGTTCTAGATAGCGGTGGTTGACCGAGCGCAGCTCCCAGGCCAGGGTGCCCTGGCTGCCGGCGCGCTCGACGCGGGCAAAGGCGGTCATGCTGTGCACCATGGGGAGTACCTCGCGAATTCGGTGTGTACGGGGAAGCCTTTCGGCTGCAAGGCGCAGGATTGTAGCGCAGTGCGGCGGTGGCGCCCAATCGGACCATGCTACAGGGCGTCGCAGGCAAAGGTGGGAAAAGTCGACGGGTTGCGAGGCCGCGACAATAGGCATGTCCTCGCAGGACGCACGGCTCTATAATGGCCGCCTGATTCGAATTCCAGTACAGGTATCCCAGATGAAACGTCCAAGTGGTCGCGCTGCCGATCAGCTTCGCTCGATCCGCATCACCCGCAACTACACCAAGCACGCCGAGGGGTCGGTACTGGTCGAGTTCGGTGACACCAAGGTCATCTGCACGGTCAGCGTCGAGAATGGTGTACCACGCTTCCTCAAAGGCCAGGGGCAGGGCTGGTTGACGGCCGAGTACGGCATGCTGCCGCGCTCCACTGGCGAGCGTAACCAGCGTGAGGCCAGTCGTGGCAAGCAGGGCGGCCGCACCCTCGAGATCCAGCGCCTGATCGGCCGTTCGTTGCGCGCAGCCCTGGACATGAGCAAGCTGGGCGACATCACGCTGTACGTCGACTGCGATGTGATCCAGGCCGACGGCGGCACCCGCACCGCTTCGATCACCGGCGCAATGGTGGCCCTGTGCGACGCCCTGGCGGTGATCAAGAAGCGTGGCGGTCTCAAGGGCGGCAACCCGCTCAAGCACATGATTGCCGCGGTGTCGGTGGGCATGTACCAGGGCGAGGCAGTGCTGGACCTCGACTACCTAGAAGACTCGGCTGCCGAAACCGACCTCAACGTGGTCATGACCAGCGCCGGTGGCTTCATCGAAGTGCAGGGCACTGCCGAAGGCGCGCCGTTCCAGCCTGAAGACTTCAACGCCATGCTGGCGCTGGCGCAGAAGGGCATGACCGAGATCTTCGACCTGCAGAAGGCTGCATTGGCCGACTGAAGCTGCGCCAAGGAGGCGATGGACCCATGAGTGAGACGAATCTGCCGATCGAAACGCCGAGCGCCGAAGTTCGGCAATGGGCGATGTTCTGCCACTTCAGCGCCTTGCTCGGGCTGGTGATGCCGCTCGGGCATCTGCTCGGGCCACTGGTGATGTGGATCTGGAAGCGTGAGGTCGATCCGTTCGTCGATGCCCAGGGCAAGGAAGCGCTGAACTTCCAGATCAGCGTCACCATTGCCGGATTCATCTGCTTCCTGCTGATGTTCGTGGTGATCGGCATCGTGCTGTTCGCCATCCTGGCGGTGGCAGTGCTGATCCTGATCATCCTGGCAGGGGTTCGGGCCAATGAAGGCAAGCCGTACCGCTACCCGCTGATCTGGCGGCCTATCAAGTAGCCCTGCGCTCAAGGCAGCTGCAAACCGCCAGCTGCCTTGTGCAGGGTGCGCAGGTGTTCTCCTATCTGCTTCACGTTGGCCTCGATGGCCGCAATTTCCTTCGCGCGGGCTGGCTCCAGCAGCGCTCTGACTTCCTTGTCCAAATCGGTACTCAGGCGTAGCAACTGCGCCTGCCGTTCACTGCTGACCTTTTCCAGATGCACCCGCTCCTGGGGTTGCGGCAAGCCGTAGCCATCCGCTTCGAGCAGCTCGGCCGGTCGGCTGAGGAAGCCACTGTTGGCAAGCATCTGCTGCAGCGTGGCATTGGCCTTGTCGATGCTGCCGTCCTTGAGCGCGGCGGCATTGAGGTAGCGTTGCTTGACTTCGTCCTGGGCCAGCAGCAACTGGCGGCGCAGGCTGGCCTGCTCGAGCAGCAGCAAGGCCGCACTGGTGCGCAAGTCGGCCTGGGCGAACCAGGGGCGGCGTTGCTCGGCATCCTGGGCCAACCAGTCTTCCACGGCGCTCTGTTTGATCGGCAACTGCTTCTTCAACACTTCGAACATGGCCTGGTAGCGGTCGCGATAAGAGTCGAAGCGATAGCCCAGGCGCAGCGCTTCGCGCGGATCGTCGAGTACGCTGGTGTCGGCCAGACCTCTTCCCTTGAGGACTTCGAGCAAGCCGTTGGGCATGATCGCGTCGAGATCGCTGAAGCGCTGGTCGGCGGTGCCGCTGCGCATCAGCTTGAGGGTTTCCACCGCGCAATTGTTGGACAGGAAATAGTAATTGCCGTCGTAGCTCCAGTGCATTTCGGCAGCCTGGCGCACCAGGTCCTCGACCTGCCGGCGATCGAGCTTGAGCGGCACGGAGGCCAGGCTGCGCAGTTCGGTCTTGGTGTACTCGTCGATCACCTGGCCCAACGGCAGGACGAACAGGCGCGACGGATAGGCGCCGGTCAGGCCGTCCCAGCTGGACAATTGCACATCATTGACGAACGCGCGGTACGACAACACCAGATGACGGTCCAGGTCCAGGCGGCAGTCCGGCCCGCGTGGGCGGCCCGGTGCGCAGATCACCAGGCGCAGCATGCTGTGTCCCCAGCGGCTGACCCAGTTCTGGTTGGCCTCGGCAAGCAGGTAGTCGACTTCGTAGACGCGCTCGGGGTCGATTTCGCCCAGCGGCTCGCGGGCGAAGTCACTGCCGGCGTTAAGGAACGGCAGGCCCTTGGCGCAGGTGTCCTGCTGAGGTGCCCAGCCGAAATGATCGTGCAGGTACTGGTTCAGGGCCGGGCGCCGGCAGCCATAGCTCGGGTCGAGGAGGAAGTACTCCATGTTGACCGCGACAAACTCCTTGGGGCTGCTCAGCTCATAGCTGTCCGGGGTGCGTACCAGTTGACCGTTGTGCTGTTCACGCTCGCCACGGCGGCCGACGTACTGCGGCCAGCCGGCAAGGTCGAGCAGGCGCGGATCGTCACTCAGGGTGAAGCGGCGAGCAGTCTGACCACGGCATTGCTGGGGCAGGCCGATCTGGCCGAGGGTGCCCTGCTGGCGGTTGCAGCGGGCGATCAGCGAGCGCTCGGCACTGGGCCACAGGCGCGCGCGATCATAGATGTGGGTGAGCTCGTGCAGCACGGTGGCCAGCAGTTCTTCCCGCACCGTGCCGTGGGGGCGATGGGTTTTTTCCGTGGCGGCACTGCCATCGGCTAGCCCTGGTAGCAGGCGGCTATTGAGATCTAGCGTCGAGACTGGCGAGGCCTGGCCGTAGGCATCGGCGGGCATCTTGTCGGTCCAGCCGACCTGGATACGGCGATCCAGGCGCTGTTTGAAGGAGGGGGGCAGCTTCGAAAGCGCCTCATCCAACAGCTGCTGGGAGGCCTGCTGCTGTCGAGCGTCCAGGCCGACAGTCTGCAGCTCGAGCTGCAGGTCGGCCAGGGCGGGCGTGCCGAGCAGCGTCAGGGCGCAGCCGAGCAGCCAGGCACGCACGCGCTTCACAGTGACAGGATGGCTTCGGCCAGTACCTGGTCGCTGGCGTCACGCGCTTCAGGCACACGCTCGCGCAGGGTGTCGAATGCAGCTTCGAGCTGGGCGCCACGGATATCGCCATTGCTGGCGACGAAGCTGGCGGCGTCGTCGCGGGCCTCGCGCACGACCTTGGAGTCGCGGATCGAGGTGGTGGTGTCGGATGTGAAATCGATCGAGCGGCCAAAGGCGCGAACGATGATATTGCTGGTGGCCACCAGGGTTTGCGCCTGGGCCAGGTCGGCCAGCAGCAACATGCCGAGGGTAGCGGCGATCAGCGGTTTACGCATGGAGCATCTCCGAAAAATACAGGGAGTCAGGTGTGATCATTGGACGAGAATTGCTTCTGCCAGTTCAAGGTCACCGACGGACTGACGCGAATAGATATGGCGCAGTTCCGTCAGTGCGGCTTGCAACCGCGCGCCACGAATCCGGCCGTCACTGGCGACGAATGCGGCCGCATCATCATGGGCCATGCCGACGATCTTGCGGTCGAACGGCGCAGTGGTCACCTGGCTGGTGACATAGCCGGTCATGACCGGAAACTGGGTCGTGACATCCATGGCATGGGCGCTTCCCATACTGGCAATGGCGAGCAGCAAGGGCACAAGGTAACGCATGGGCTTGGACAACGCTCTGTCGACAGGGTGAATGCTGTTCCCGCAGGCGACGGGGGCGCCGTGGCCTGCGGGTAGGATGGTTGGCGTCAGAGGGCCAGGATGGCCTGTGCCAGTTGCGTGTCGCTGGCTTGTAGTGCAGGCATCTGCTGGCGGATATGGATGAAGGCACTTTCCAGCTTCGCGCCGCGGATATCCCCTTGGCTGCCAACGAAGCTGGCAGCGTCGTCACGGGCGGCCTGGACGATCTTGTCGTCACGGAACGAAGAGGAGACGTCGGAAGTGGCGTCGGTGGACGCGGCCACTGCGCCAACCACGGCATCGGTGGTGACGACGAAGCTGGTGGCGTGGGCGGTGCCCGCCAAGCTCAGCAGCATGGCAGCGCCAAACAGGTATTTACGGGACATGGTAGGGGCTCCTGCGGGGGGTAGTTCTGGTTATTCGGACGCTCGCACTGCTCGTCACGGTACTTTAGATAATAGGCAGCGCGTTTGACCAAGCTAACAGGCCGTTGTCGCAAGCGTATCACGTGGCTCTGTTTCCAGATGTGAAGGACGAGACCAGACGGAACTGTTACGGTCCTTTTTTAATTATTGGAAATTGTACTGCTTCTGTGTTGAGCTGCTCAACTGCGGGGGTTTGAAACAAAAAACCCGTCGCAGTTCCCTGCGACGGGTTTTGAGAATTCGCGGTGCCGGCGTGGTGCCGGCAAGCCGGAGCTTAGCGCCAGAAAGGCTTGCTCAGCTCTTGGTAGCGCTGGGACTCGCTGATACCGGCGTCGGCCAGCAGGCGGGCATCCAGGCGAGCCAGTTGACGGCGGCTGGCGATGCGACGCTGCCACAGCAGCAGGGTCGACAGGGCGCGCAGAGGAGCCGAGGCTTTGGATTCAACGTTGTTTTCGAAAACCAGACCGGAACTGAGGGTACGTTCCATGATGTGTCATCCTTCCGCTTGTGGCGGGATTAGGTAGTGATTTAACTGATGCCAATGATCCTCCTCTGTCGTCCATGACAGTAGATACAGTTCACCAGTATTGCGATGGGCCAGTTAACTGTTAAACGCTACTGTTGCACTCCGAATTGGCATAACTGTACTGGTCTGCACTGTTTTCGTGCATTTTCGCTGCGTTTTAAAATATCGGCGGGATTGATGCGGGGATTTTAGCGGTACAGTAGTACAGTTTTATAGATTTAACCGTTTAACTGTTTTTTCACGGCAGACATGATCGCGGGATAATCCCGCTCCTACAGCTGAAGTGTAGGAGCGGGCTTGTCCCGCGATGGGCTCAGAAGACCGATACAGCTGGCCGATCAGCCAGCCAGCATCCGCCCGCTTTCTTCCAGGTTTTCGTGCCAGCTCAGTGCTTCGCGCAGGATATGCGGGGTGTGCCCGCCTCGCTGGCAGGCGCGGTCGAAGTAGTCGTTCAGTGCGGCGCGGTAGTCCGGATGCACGCAGTTGTCGATGATCGCCCGGGCACGTTCGCGCGGTGCAAGGCCGCGCAGGTCGGCCAAGCCCTGTTCGGTAACCAGGATGTCCACATCATGCTCGGTGTGATCGACATGGCTGACCATCGGCACCACGCTGGAAATTGCACCACCCTTGGCAATCGACTTGGTCACGAACACCGCGAGGTGGGCGTTGCGGGCGAAGTCGCCAGAACCACCGATACCGTTCATCATCCGGGTGCCGCACACGTGGGTGGAGTTGACGTTGCCGTAGATGTCGAACTCCAGCGCGGTGTTGATCCCGATGATGCCCAGGCGACGCACCACTTCAGGGTGATTGGAAATCTCCTGCGGGCGCAGCACCAGTTTGTCCTTGTAACGCTCGAGGTTGCCGAATACGTCGGCATTGCGGCGGGTCGACAGAGTGATCGAGCTGCCCGAGGCGAAGCGCAGCTTGCCTGCATCGATCAGGTCGAACGTCGAGTCCTGCAGCACTTCGGAGTACATGGTCAGGTCTTCGAACGGCGATTCGATCAGGCCGCACATCACGGCATTGGCGATGCTGCCGATGCCGGCCTGCAGCGGGCCAAGGCTGTTGCTCATGCGTCCGGCATCAACTTCCTGCTTGAGGAACCCGATCAGGTGGTTGGCGATGGCCTGGGTCTCGTCATCCGGTGGCAGGACGGTGGAAGGCGAGTCTGGTTGGTCGCTGATGACGATGCCGACGATCTTCGCTGGATCGATCGGGATCGCGGTGCTGCCGATGCGGTCATCGACCTTCACCAGCGGGATCGGCGTGCGGGTCGGACGGTAGGTCGGGATATAGATGTCGTGCAGCCCTTCGAGGTTGGGGTTGTGCGACAGGTTGATCTCGACGATGACTTGCTTGGCGAAGATCGCGAAGCTGGCCGAGTTGCCCACCGAGGTGGTCGGCACGATGTGGCCCTGTTCCGTGATCGCCACCGCTTCGATGACTGCGATGTCCGGCAAGGTCAGCTGCTTGTTGCGCAACTGCTCGACGGTTTCCGACAGGTGCTGGTCGATGAACATCACCTGCCCGTCATTGATGGCCTTGCGCAGGGTGCTGTCCACCTGGAAGGGCATGCGCCGGGCAAGTACACCGGCCTCGGTCAGTTGCTTGTCCAGGTCGTTGCCCAGGCTGGCGCCAGTCATCAGGCTGATCTTCAGTGGCGACTGCTTGGCACGTTCGGCCAGGGCGTGTGGCACTGCCTTGGCTTCACCGGCGCGGGTGAAGCCGCTCATGCCGACGGTCATGCCGTCCTCGATCAGGCCAGCGGCATCGGCCGCACTCATTACCTTGCTGTGCAGGGAGGACAAGCGGATACGATCACGGTACATGGATTGTTATCTCGGGCTACTTGGGCTACTGCAGCGCAGTCTAGAGATTTAGCCCGATGCCGTCCCGCGACCATGGTCGTATGAGAAGCCCGGAAATAGAGCCGTTGATCTGGATCAGCAAAACGACAAGGCCCCAGGAAGAATCTTCCCGGGGCCTTCTAAAACGGTGTCGTCCAGCTCGGAAAAGGACTACTCCACTGCCTTGACCATGTCCTCGATGACTTTCTTGGCGTCACCGAACACCATCATGGTCTTGTCCAGATAGAACAGTTCATTGTCCAGGCCCGCATAACCGCTGGCCATGGAGCGCTTGTTGACGATGATGGTCTTGGCCTTGAAGGCTTCGAGGATCGGCATGCCGGCAATCGGCGACTTGGGATCGTTCTTCGCTGCGGGGTTGACCACATCGTTGGCGCCCAGCACCAGCACAACGTCGGCCTGACCGAACTCGGCGTTGATGTCCTCCATTTCGAACACCTGGTCGTACGGCACCTCGGCTTCGGCCAGCAGCACGTTCATGTGCCCGGGCATGCGCCCCGCCACCGGGTGAATCGCATACTTCACGGTTACACCGTTGTGGGTCAGCTTCTCGGTCAGCTCTTTCAGGGCGTGCTGGGCGCGGGCCACCGCGAGGCCGTAGCCGGGAACGATGATCACGCTGTCGGCGTTGCTCAGCAGGAAGGTTGCATCGTCGGCCGAACCGGATTTCACCGGGCGTTGTTCTTTCGTGCCGGCCGCCGCGCCGCTATCGGTGTCGCCACCGAAGCCGCCGAGGATGACATTGAAGAACGAGCGGTTCATCGCCTTGCACATGATGTACGAGAGGATTGCACCGCTGGAGCCGACCAGGGAGCCTGCGATGATCAGCATCGAGTTGTTCAGCGAGAAGCCAATGCCTGCCGCGGCCCAGCCCGAGTAGCTGTTGAGCATCGACACCACCACCGGCATGTCGGCACCGCCGATCGGGATGATGATCAGCACACCCATGACGAAGGCGAGGACCAGCATCAGGGTGAAGGCGCTGTAGTGTCCGGTGAAGGTGAACAGCAAGCCCAGGGCGAGGGTGGTGATGCCAAGGATCAGGTTCAGCTTGTGCTGGCCGGCGAACTGTACGGGTGCGCCCTGGAACAGGCGAAACTTGTACTTGCCCGACAGCTTGCCGAAGGCGATCACGGAGCCGGAGAAGGTGATTGCACCAATGGCTGCGCCAAGGAACAGCTCCAGGCGATTGCCGGTGGGGATCGGGTCGCTGATGCTGGCGACGATGCCCAGCGATTGCGGCTCGAGCACCGCGGCGATGGCGATGAATACCGCGGCCAGGCCGATCATGCTGTGCATGAAAGCGACCAGCTCTGGCATCTTGGTCATCTCGACGCGCTTGGCCATGATCGACCCGGCGCTGCCGCCGATCAGCAGGCCGACGAGGACATAGGCGATACCCGCGGTGGCGCCGCCGCTACCGACCGAGAGTGCAGCAAGCTTATAAATGAGGCCGATGGTGGTGAGCATGGCAATGCCCATGCCGATCATGCCGAACAGGTTGCCGCGCCGGGAGGTGGTCGGGTGCGACAGGCCTTTGAGAGCCTGGATGAAGCAGACCGAGGCGACCAGGTAGAGAAGGGTGACCAGATTCATGCTCATGCTTACTTCTGCCCCTCGTTCTTGGTTTTCTTCTTGAACATTTCCAGCATGCGGCGGGTGACCAGGAAGCCACCGAACACATTGACCGCGGTCAGGGCCACGGCGAGGGTGCCCATCAGCTTGCCGGCCGGGGTGACCGTCAGCGCTGCGGCGAGCATCGCGCCGACGATGACGATCGCGGAAATCGCGTTGGTCACCGCCATCAGCGGGGTGTGCAGCGCCGGGGTGACGTTCCAGACCACGTGGTAGCCAACGTAGATGGCCAGCACGAAGATGATCAGGTTGTAGATTCCGTGGGAAATCAGCATGTCTTCCATTGTCGTGCTCCTCAGCCGTTCTTGCGCACGACCTGGCCGTCGCGGCACATCAGGCACGCGGCGACGATGTCGTCTTCCAGGTTGATCACCAGCGTGCCGTCGTTGTCGAACAGCAGCTTCATGAAGTCCAGCAGGTTGCGTGCGTACAGCGCAGAGGCGTCGGCAGCCAGCTGGGCGGGCAGGTTGGTCGGGCCGACGATGGTGACGCCGTGTGCCATCACTACCTGATCGGCCACCGTGAGCGGGCAGTTGCCGCCTTGGGCCGCCGCGAGGTCGATGACGACCGAGCCGGGTTTCATCTGCGCCACGGTCTCGGCGCTGAGCAGCGTCGGTGCCTTGCGGCCGGGGATCAGTGCGGTGGTGATGACGATGTCGGCCTGCTTCGCGCGTTCGTGCACCGCCTGGGCCTGGCGTTGCATCCAGCTGGCCGGCATCGGGCGGGCGTAACCGCCTACGCCTTCGGCGCACTCGCGTTCTTCATCGGTCTCATAGGGGACGTCGATGAACTTGGCGCCAAGCGATTCGATCTGTTCTTTCACGGCGGGCCGTACGTCCGACGCCTCGATCACTGCCCCGAGGCGCTTGGCCGTGGCGATGGCCTGCAGGCCGGCCACACCGGCACCGAGGATCAGCACGCGCGCGGCTTTCACGGTGCCCGCAGCGGTCATCAGCATGGGCATGAAGCGTGGATAGTGGTGCGCCGCAAGCAGCACGGCCTTGTAGCCGGCGATGTTGGCCTGCGATGACAACACGTCCAGGCTTTGCGCGCGCGAGGTGCGCGGAGCGGCTTCAAGGGCGAAGGCGGTGATGCCGTGTTCGGCCATCCTTGCGATGAGCTCGCTGTTGAAGGGGTTGAGCATGCCCACCAGGATACTGCCGGGATTGATCCGGGCCAGTTCCTGGTCGCTGGGCGCCACCACCTTGAGCACCAACTGCGCGCCCAAGGCATCGCCAGCGTCACCCAAGGAAGCACCTGCGGCCTCATAGGCGCTGTCCGGGATGCTGGCTTTGAGTCCGGCGCCCCGTTCGACAGTGACCTGATGGCCCTGGCCGACCAGTTTCTTGATGGTTTCCGGGGTCGCGGCAACCCTCGCCTCACCCGTCTGCGTCTCTAGAGGAACACCAATGTGCACGACTTTGTCTCCTGCGGTGACCTTGTCATTGTTGATTCCAGCGCACTTCGGGTGGTGCTGCTGGAGCGGTCGTTGAGCAATGCATACCGCCGGTTCCGGGGCGGGCGAGGCATTTTGCAGACGAACCGCAGGTGCTTCAACCGGTTCTGGAGCGAAACGAAGTTAAAACTACAAGTCACCCTGTGACCACTTGTCGCAACCGTCCGCATCCAGGCCGTCAAGAACGCGCTATTGGGAGCTTAGGAGAAAAAATCGAAAATTTTTGGCGGTTTTCGTCCGTAGTTTGCTGGATGTCGTAAAAACAGCGGCAAACCCTCGCGGTTACTAGGGTTGATATGGTTTTTTTCGCTAATGGAACAGTTTATGGATTTGCGACAAATCCATATATCTGTAGGTGTTTAAAATAATTGACTACGAGGTCAGCTTTTGGGTTTCATGCGCTTGCGGCGTAGTCGCGCGCCTGAATCACCAGCCAGTCGCGGAAGGCGCGCAGCGAAGCTGACTCCACCTTGCGCTCGGGAATCATCAGATAGTAGGCCTTGTCGCTCGACAGGGCATGCTTGTTTGCGACCACCAGTCGGCCCTCCGCCAGCTCGCGCTGGATGAGGAACGGCGGGATCAAGGCTATGCCCATTTCGTGCATTGCCGCCTGGCCCAGCATGGAAAACAGCTCGTAGCGCGGGCCGTTCATGTCGCGTTCCACGCTCATGCCCAGGCTGTCGAACCACTGCCGCCAGGCGTAGGGGCGGGTGGTCTGCTGCAGCAATGGCAGCTCGGCGATGTATCTGGCGTCTAGTGCGTCTCGTCCGTCGAGCCATTGCGGGCTGCACACTGGCACCGGATTTTCACCCATCAGGCGATGTGACTGGGTGCCAGACCAGTCGGCGTCGCCGAAGTAGATGGCGGCATCGAAGGTGGTGTCGGCGAACAGGAAAGGCCGCGTGCGGTTGGTGAGGTTGACCGTTACCTCCGGGTGGCGTTGCTGGAAGTCCTTCAGACGAGGGAGCAGCCACTGGGTGCCGAAGGTCGGCACTACGGCCAGTTCGATGACGTTGGCGCCCTGCTGGCGCATGACCGACAGGGTATCCCGTTCCACCGCGTCCAATTGCGCCGAGACCTGGCGGCTGTACGACAGACCAGCCTCGGTCAACTTCACACCCCGGCGCGAGCGTCGGAAAAGCTCCACATTGAGAAAGCCCTCCAGGCCACCGATTTGCCGACAGACGGCACCTTGGGTCAGCGCCAGTTCCTGGGCGGCCTTGGTAAAGCTCTCGTGGCGGGCGGCCGCCTCGAAGCAGACCAGGGCGGTGGTGCTGGGTATCTTGCGCCGCATGTACGTCATTCTCACTTATAAGAAGCGTTAGATAGGGATTTCGCTTATTACGGAGTGAGAAAATAGCACTAATAGGTGCGCAATCCTCGTTTGTCCGCCGACAGGTTCCGGCCTAGGATCAAGGCAACAAGAAATTTCGTCACATACCTTTCGAGGACTCTGCCCATGGCCGGTAAAGCAAGCTTCAACTGGATCGATCCGCTGCTGCTGGATCAGCAGCTCACTGAAGAAGAGCGCATGGTGCGTGACAGCGCTTATCAGTTCGCCCAGGACAAGCTTGCTCCGCGGGTGATCGAGGCGTTCCGTCACGAACAGACCGATCCGGCAATCTTCCGTGAGATGGGCGAGGTCGGACTGCTGGGGGCGACCATTCCGGCGGAGTATGGCGGTAGTGGTCTCAACTATGTGTGCTATGGGTTGATCGCCCGTGAAGTGGAGCGGATCGACTCGGGCTACCGCTCGATGATGAGTGTGCAGTCTTCGCTGGTCATGGTGCCGATCAACGAGTTCGGCAGTGAGGCGCAGAAGCAGAAGTACCTGCCCAAGCTGGCCAGTGGGGAATGGATTGGTTGCTTCGGTTTGACCGAACCCAACCACGGCTCCGACCCTGGCGCGATGATCACCCGTGCTCGCAAGGTCGAGGGTGGCTACAGCCTGACGGGCAGCAAAATGTGGATCACCAACAGTCCGATCGCCGATGTGTTCGTGGTCTGGGCGAAGGACGATGCCGGCGATATTCGTGGCTTCATTCTGGAAAAGGGATGGAAGGGTCTGAGCGCTCCAGCCATTCATGGCAAGGTTGGCCTGCGTGCGTCGATCACCGGTGAGATCGTCATGGACGGCGTGTTCGTGCCGGAAGAGAACATCTTCCCCGAGGTCCGTGGTCTGAAAGGCCCGTTCACCTGTTTGAACTCGGCGCGCTATGGCATTTCCTGGGGCGCGCTGGGTGCGGCGGAGGCTTGCTGGCACACTGCACGCCAGTACACCCTGGACCGCAAGCAGTTCGGTCGCCCTCTGGCCGCCAACCAACTGATCCAGAAGAAGCTCGCCGACATGCAGACCGAGATCACCTTGGGGCTGCAAGGCTGCCTGCGGCTGGGGCGGATGAAGGACGAGGGCACTGCGGCGGTGGAGATCACCTCGATCATGAAGCGCAACTCCTGCGGCAAGGCGCTGGATATCGCCCGTCTGGCGCGCGACATGCTCGGCGGTAACGGGATCTCCGACGAGTTCGGGGTGGCGCGTCACCTGGTCAACCTCGAGGTGGTCAACACCTATGAAGGGACGCATGACATCCATGCGTTGATTCTCGGCCGCGCACAGACCGGCATCCAGGCGTTCTATTAATAGAGGGGCGCGGCCATGGGAGCACTGTCACATCTGCGGGTGCTGGACCTGTCGCGTGTGTTGGCCGGGCCGTGGTCCGGCCAGATTCTCGCCGACCTCGGGGCTGACGTGATCAAGGTCGAGCGCCCGGACAGCGGCGATGACACCCGGGCGTGGGGCCCGCCCTTCCTGCGGGACGCCCGAGGCGAGAACACCAGCGAGGCGGCCTACTATCTGTCGGCCAACCGGAACAAGCGTTCGGTGACTATCGACTTCACCCAGCCCGAAGGTCAGCGCCTGGTGCGCGAACTGGCGGCAAAGTCGGATATCGTCATCGAGAATTTCAAGGTGGGTGGGCTGGCGAGTTATGGGCTGGACTACGAACGCCTGAAGGCGGTCAATCCAAGGCTTATCTATTGTTCGATCACTGGCTTTGGCCAGACTGGGCCCTATGCCAAGCGCGCGGGCTACGATTTCATGATCCAGGGGCTGGGCGGATTGATGAGTCTGACCGGGCGGCCTGAGGATGAGCAGGGTGCCGGGCCCATGAAGGTGGGAGTAGCGCTGACGGATATTCTCACTGGGCTTTATTCCACGGTGGCGATCCTTGCAGCGCTGGCGCATCGCGATCAGTCGGGGGAGGGCCAGCATATCGATATGGCTCTGCTGGATGTGCAGGTGGCGTGTCTTGCCAACCAGGCAATGAACTACCTGACCACGGGCACACCGCCCAAGCGCCTGGGTAATGCGCATCCCAACATCGTGCCTTACCAGGACTTCCCGACGGCCGATGGTGACTTCATCCTTACGGTGGGTAACGACGGGCAGTTCCGCAAGTTCGCGGAAGTGGCCGGTCAGCCGCAGTGGGCAGATGATCCGCGCTTTGCCACCAACAAGCAGCGGGTTGCGCATCGGGCGGAGCTTATTCCTCTGATTCGACAGGCGACGGTGTTCAAGACCACTGCCGAGTGGGTGGCGGAGCTGGAAAGGGCTGGAGTGCCGTGCGGGCCGATCAACGACCTGGCGCAGATGTTCCAGGATCCGCAGGTCGTGGCGCGCGGCTTGAAGGTGGATGTTCCTCATCCGCTGGCGGGCAGTGTGCCTCAGGTGGCGAGCCCGATCAGGTTGTCGGAGACGCCCGTGGAGTATCGTCGGGCCCCACCTTTGCTGGGGGAGCATACCGAGGCGGTGCTGAGGGATGTCTTGGGATTGGATGCAGGGGCTGTTCAGGTGCTGCGTTCTGCAGGGGTGCTGTGACAGCGTCTCAGCTATATAGAGAAGCGGGGGGGGGGGGGGGGGGGGGGGGGGGGGGGGGGGGGGGGGGGGGGGG
>NZ_JACVTY010000027.1:0-92745 GCF_016624805.1 Pseudomonas sp. S44 | reverse complement strand
TGGTTAAGAGCTTTTCGTCTCAACCGAGGCGCGCATTCTACGCCTTCCTCATTTACTGTCAAGCGTTTATTTTGAAGTTTTTCGCGAGAAACTCGTTTAGCTTCAAACACTTGACTCGCTGCGATCTCTCGTAGCGGGAGGCGAATCATACAGCACTCGAAGATGCTGTCAACTGCCTTTTTCACCGCTGCCGATCAGGTGACCGAAGCCCTTCACGCCTTACCGAACTCGCTTAACTCATTGATTAGCAAGGAGTTTTGCGTTCAGTTTGCTGCGGAAGTGGGGCGCATTATAAGGGGATCTGAGAGGGCGTCAACCTTTTATTTCAAAAAAGCGATAAGAATGAAAAGCTTAAGCGCGCCGGCCTATCAGACGGGGCACCCGCCGCCATACCGGTGGGACCCGCATCACCATCAGCAGCGCCCCTACCCCGGCATAGACAGCCCACTCCTGCAGGTCCGAACGCACAATCCACAGGAAATGCAGCAAGCCCAGGCCGAGAATCACATAGACCAGTTTGTGCAGCTTCTTCCAGCGCGCACCGAGCCGTCTCTGGCTATAACGGTTGGAGGTCACCGCCAAGGCCAGCAGCCCCAGGAAGGCGATAACCCCGACGATGATATAAGGTCGCTTGCGCAACTCGACGCCAAGCTGCCCCCAGTCGAGCCCAAGGATGAAGACCATATAGGCCGTCATGTGCAGGACGATATAGGCAAAACACCACAATCCGAGCTGTCGCCGCGCGACGATCCAACCACCCCACCCCGTCAGACGCTGCAGAGGGCTCATGCCCAAGGTCACCAGCAGGAACACCAGCGCACCGAGCCCCAACCTGTCTACCAGAATTTTCCCCGGATCCGGCCCAAGCAGGTTCGTAGCCGCCTCATACAACCACCAGGCCGGAAACAGGCAGCCAACGATGAAAATCGCCAAGCGAAACCAGGGATAACGCATCAGTAGTTCTTCCGAAGATCGAGACCGCTATAAAGAGAGGCAACCTCCTCCTCATAGCCATTGAACATCTGAGTGGTTCGCACATTGGGGCTGAACAGGCCACTGGGCAGCCGCCGCTCACGCGCCTGGCTCCAACGCGGGTGATCGACCTGAGGATTGACGTTGGCATAGAAGCCATACTCGTTCGGCGCCAGCCCCTGCCAAGTGGTCTGCGGTTGCTCGGCCACCAGACTGATGCGCACGATCGACTTGATGCTCTTGAACCCGTACTTCCATGGCACCACCAGACGCAGTGGTGCACCATTCTGGTTGGGCAGTTCGCGCCCATACATGCCAACCGCCAGGATCGCGAGCGGGTTCATCGCCTCATCCAGGCGCAACCCTTCCACGTAAGGCCAGTCGATCAGGGCAAAGCCCGAACGTTGGCCCGGCATGCTCTTGGGGTCCTGCAGCGTTTCGAAACGCACATAGCGGGCCTTGGAAGTTGGCTCGACCTGCTTGAGCACCTCGGACAGCGGAAAGCCCAGCCAGGGGATGACCATCGACCAGGCCTCGACGCAACGCAGCCTATAGATGCGCTCTTCAAGCTGCAGGGGCTTGACGAAATCTTCCAGCGCGTAGCGCCCAGGCTTGCCGACCTCGCCATCGACCACCACGCTCCAGGGTTCGGTCTTGAGGCTACCGGCATTGGCCGCCGGGTCGCCCTTGTCGGGCCCGAACTCGTAGAAGTTGTTGTAGTGGGTAGCGTCCTTGAACGGCGTGATTGCCTCATCCTTGACCGTCACGGCCTGCCAGCGCGTCGCACCGAGCTTGTCCTTGAACCAGCCAGGTGTCGAACCCGCTTCCACGTCAGCATAGCGTGAAGCCTCGGCGGCCTGGCCGAGCACGGGCAAAGCGCCCAACGCAAACCCGGCTAGAGAGGCACCTAATACAAAGCGGCGAGAGAAATAGACACTTTCAGGGGTAACGTCCGATTCGTTGCAATCGGACGACTTGGGAAGCTTGATGAGCATGGCGGCTCCACAGCACTGGTGGCGGATGTACCAGTAAGACTATGGAGCCGGAGAGTTATTCCAGCATTAAATCTTTTTTCAGACTTTGCGACGACGACCGCGCAGCAAGTACTGCACTGGGCCTGAAACCGCATAGCCGAGGAAGATCAGCAGCAGAATCCGTGGTGGATCGCTGAACACCACGGCGAACACCAGCACCACAGCCAGGATCGCAACAAAAGGTACGCGCCCCTTGAGATCCAGCTCCTTGAAGCTGTTGTACTTGATATTGCTGACCATCAGCATGCCTGCTGCCGCCACCAGCAGCGCCACCAGGAACGACAGTTTCGAGCCCTGGATACCGTAGTCGCTGAAGGCCCAGACGGTACCCGCCACCACACCTGCGGCAGCCGGGCTGGCCAGACCAATGAAGTAGCGTTTGTCGGCGGTGCCGACCTGGGTGTTGAAACGCGCCAGACGCAACGCTGCGCCGGCCACATAGATGAAGGCGACCATCCAGCCGACCTTGCCCATGTCACCCAATGCCCAACCAAAGGCCAGCAGTGCCGGCGCCACACCGAAGGCAACCATGTCCGACAACGAGTCGTACTCGGCACCGAAGGCGCTCTGCGTGTTGGTCATCCGCGCCACACGGCCATCGAGGCTGTCCAGAACCATGGCGACGAAGATAGCGATAGCGGCGAAGGCGAAGTACTTGCTCGCCTCGCGCGGGTCGCCTGCGCTCAGGGCGCTCTGCGCACTGATGGAGTTGATGATCGAGTAGAAACCGGCGAACAGGTTGGCGGTGGTGAAGAGGTTGGGCAACAAGTAGATGCCGCGATGCCGGACCTTGCGCCCTTCGGCGTCGTGACCTTCCTCAACATGCTCATCGACAGGTAGCAGGCTTTCGGCGTCGGAGGGCTTGTTCGGCTCTTCGGGACGTTCGCTCATGAAATGCACCTTGCAACTGGGTGGAATAAGTTCGACAGAGGCCGGCGAAACAGGTTCTAACGGCAGGCCTCTGGTCGCTTTATACCAGAAGCTGGCTGCCTAAACGAAAAAACGCGGCCGAAGCCGCGTTTTTAATCTATCGAGGCAAGACTCAGTTCTTGGTCTTGTCGACGATCTTGTTGGCCGAGATCCAAGGCATCATCGAGCGCAGTTGCTCGCCGATGATTTCGATGCCGTGGGCGGCGTTGTTACGACGCTTGGCGGTCATCGAAGGGTAGTTGGTCGCACCTTCGCTGATGAACATCTTCGCGTATTCGCCGTCCTGGATGCGCTTCAGAGCGTTGCGCATGGCCTTGCGGGATTCTTCGTTGATGACCTCAGGGCCGGTGACGTACTCACCGTACTCGGCGTTGTTGGAGATCGAGTAGTTCATGTTGGCGATACCGCCTTCGTACATGAGGTCAACGATCAGCTTCAGCTCGTGCAGGCACTCGAAGTAGGCCATTTCAGGCGCGTAGCCTGCTTCGACCAGGGTTTCGAAACCGGCCTTGACCAGCTCGACGGTACCGCCGCACAGAACGGCCTGCTCACCGAACAGGTCGGTTTCGGTCTCGTCCTTGAAGGTGGTTTCGATGATGCCGGTACGGCCACCACCGACGCCAGCGGCGTACGACAGTGCGACGTTCTTGGCGTTGCCCGAAGCGTCCTGGTAGACCGCGATCAGGTCAGGAATACCGCCGCCCTTGACGAACTCGGAGCGCACGGTGTGGCCCGGAGCCTTCGGCGCGATCATGATCACGTCGAGGTCGCCACGTGGAACGACCTGGTTGTAGTGGATCGAGAAGCCGTGGGAGAAGGCCAGGGTCGCGCCTTTCTTGATGTTCGGTTCGATCTCGTTCTTGTACAGGGTGCCCTGGAATTCGTCCGGGGTCAGGATCATGACCAGGTCGGCAGCAGCGACGGCGGTGGCGACGTCAGCGACTTTCAGGCCGTGGGCTTCTGCCTTGGCAACGGTAGCCGAACCTTTACGCAGACCGACGGTAACGTCTACACCGGAGTCTTTCAGGTTGCACGCCTGGGCGTGACCCTGGGAGCCGTAACCGATGATGGCGACTTTCTTGCCCTGGATGATGGAGAGGTCGCAGTCTTTGTCGTAGAACACTTTCATGGAAATACCCCTGGTTATATCTCGGCCCCGCAGGACCATCGCTAATTGGTGAAGTTAGATGCTGAGTACTTTGTCGCCACGGGCAATGCCGGTGACGCCGCTGCGCACGGTTTCGAGAATCGAAGCGGTGCCGATCGCCTGGATGAAGCTGTCCAGCTTATCGCTGGTGCCGCTCAGTTGCACGGTATACACACTGGCGGTGACATCGACGATCTGCCCACGGAAAATATCCGTGGTGCGCTTGATTTCGGCGCGCTGGGCGCCAGTAGCCTTGACCTTTACCAGCATCAGTTCGCGCTCGATATGAGCGCTCTCCGACAGGTCGACCAGCTTGACCACCTCTACCAGCTTGTTCAGGTTCTTGGTGATCTGCTCGATCACTTCGTCATGACCCACGGTGGTGAGAGTGAGACGCGACAGGGTCGGGTCCTCGGTCGGTGCAACCGTCAGGCTTTCGATGTTGTAGTTGCGCTGGGAGAACAGACCGACCACGCGCGACAAGGCACCAGGTTCGTTTTCCAGCAGCAGGGAAATGATGTGCCGCATATCAGGTACGCTCCGTCTTGCTCAGCCACATGTCACGCATCGAGCCGTCCTTGATCTGCATCGGGTAGACGTGCTCGGTCCGGTCGACCGCGATGTCGATGAACACCAGGCGGTCCTTCATCGCAAAGGCCTCTTCCAGTTTCGGCTTGAGGTCTTTGAGGCTGGTGATGCGGATACCCACATGGCCATAGGCCTCGGCCAGCTTGATGAAGTCAGGCAGCGACTCGACGTAGGAATGCGAGTGACGACCGTTGTAGGACATGTCCTGCCATTGGCGAACCATGCCCAGCACCCCGTTGTTCAGGTTGACGATCTTCACCGGCAGGCCGTACTGCATGCAGGTGGAAAGCTCCTGGATGTTCATCTGGATGCTGCCTTCGCCAGTGACACAGGCCACGTCCTGGTCTGGGAAGTTGAGCTTGACGCCCATGGCTGCCGGGAAACCGAAGCCCATGGTGCCCAGGCCACCGGAGTTGATCCAGCGGTTGGGTTTGTTGAAGCGGTAGTACTGCGCCGCGAACATCTGGTGCTGACCTACGTCGGAGGTGACGAAGGCATCGCCATGGGTCACTTCGCACAGGGTCTCGATGACCTGCTGAGGCTTGATGACACTGCCGTCGCCCTTGTCGTAAGGGAACAGGCCGCGGTCACCGCGCCACTCATCAATCTGCTTCCACCAGGCATCGAGGGCCGCCTTTTCAGGCTTCTCGCCGATTTCCTTGAGGATGGCCAGCATCTCGCTGAGCACGCTCTCGACCGGCCCCACGATCGGCACGTCGGCCTTGATCATCTTCGAGATCGACGCAGGGTCGATGTCGATATGGATGATCTTGGCGTTCGGGCAGAACTTGGCCGGGCCGTTGACCACACGGTCATCGAAGCGCGCACCCACGGCGAGGATCACGTCGGCATTGTGCATCGCCAGGTTGGCGGTGTAGCTGCCGTGCATGCCCAGCATGCCGAGGAACTGGCGATCGGTACCCGGGAAGCCACCCAGCCCCATCAGGGTGTTGGTGACCGGCAGGTTCAGGGACTTGGCGATTTCGGTCAGGGCTTCGGAGCCGCCACCGAGAATCACGCCGCCGCCGGAATAGACGATCGGACGCTTGGCGGCCAGGAGCATCTCGGCGGCCTTGCGGATTTGGCCGGAGTGGCCACGGACCGCAGGGCTGTAGGAGCGCAGCTTGACCTTTTTCGGGTAGACGTATTCGAACTTCTCGGCCGGGTTGGTCATGTCTTTTGGAATGTCGACCACGACCGGACCTGGGCGACCGGATTGCGCCAGGTAGAACGCTTTTTTCAGAACTTCCGGAATCTCGGTGGGGTTCTTGATCATGAAGCTGTGCTTCACGATCGGCCGGGAGATCCCGATCATGTCGGTTTCCTGGAAGGCATCGGTGCCGACCATGGTGCTGGGCACCTGGCCAGACAGGATGACCATCGGGATGGAATCCATGTAGGCGGTGGCGATACCGGT
Source organism: Pseudomonas sp. S44 (assembly GCF_016624805.1). NCBI lineage: Bacteria > Pseudomonadati > Pseudomonadota > Gammaproteobacteria > Pseudomonadales > Pseudomonadaceae > Pseudomonas > Pseudomonas sp. S44. The sequence goes on along the minus strand of NZ_JACVTY010000027.1, from coordinate 86,657 downwards.
AATAGCGTTGGTCGCACCGGGACCGGAGGTCACCAGGACCACGCCAGCCTTGCCGGTGGCACGGGCGTAACCGTCTGCCATGTGAGTGGCAGCCTGCTCATGACGCACCAGGATGTGCTGGACTTCCGGTTCCTTGAACAGGGCATCGTAAACATGAAGGAGAGCACCACCAGGGTACCCGTAGATGTGCTTAACGCCTTCGTCACGCAAGAAGCGGACGACCATCTCAGCGCCAGATAAAAGCTCCACGTTGTTCACCTCTAAAACGCCAGAATACCGCCCCATCCGGGCGGGTCTTAATAGGTTTACTGCCAAGCAGAGCATGAGCGAACGTCAGCACTGACTGAGCAAGTATTGGGATCGCCCCAGAGTGTTGCGGGGTTTTCCCACCCAGCGCGAGGTAACGCGTTGCGGGGTGTAGCGAGTCGGCGCGGGTGTGCGCCTCATGATCTGCCTAGCGGGTCTGCTTCTGGCAGTCCCCCTACAGCGGAAACTGGATTCTTCTGATTCGCCGCCCTCAAGTCAAGAAAAATTATTGCCAATTTTTCCCTGAGATGAATTCCCACCACCACGAAAAAGGACACCAGCAGCAGGAAATTAAAGATTTCCATAAAAAAGGGCCACAATCTGCGGCCCTTGAAGGAAAAAGAGAAGAAATCAGGCTCAAGCGGCGATCAATCGATCGAATGCTGCCAGCAGGCGGCGAAGTTCGCGGCTTTCTTCCGGACGGTCGGTGAAGACCGTCTCGGCCATTATCAGGATCCCAGATGCACTGGGCAGAGGATGGCCATGCTCAAGAATAAGCTTCATCCGCGGCAGGAAAATCCACTGCAGCCACTGCTCGAACGCAAGCGTATCGACTGCGAACGGTACGGTGCTGGCCAGGGCGCTTTCGCCAGGAGACACCTCGTCCCACCAGCCACGGACCTGAAGCTCACGCTCGATCAGCAACAGGTGGTCGGCAATATCGAGAATGCGCTGTTCCATCACGAAGCGGTCCGCGCCTTCTGCCGTGCCAAGGCGGCGCCGGCACTGTCACCCTGCTTCTCGCGAGCCTGGGCGATGATGTTCCACAGCTCGGCCTGCAGATCAGGACGACCGTTGGCATACGTCAGTGCCCGGCGAGCGAGTTGCTCGGATTGTGCAGCGTCACCTTGCGACAGACGCACCTGAGCCAGGCGGAACAGCACCTGCGGCTCACGCGGTGCGATGCGCTGGGCACGCTCCAGGCTGGACGAAGCACCGTTGAGGTCTCCGCTGCCCTGCTGCTGTTGGGCGGTGGTCAGCAATGCCAGTACCGGACCGTCCAGCTGCTCATCGGCGGACAACCCGCCCCCATTGCTGCGCGGAATACCGGTAGGCGCACGAGTGGCAGCGGCCGGGGCGCTGTTCATCGACGCGATGTCGAAAGGTTCGTCACCTGCCGGATTAGGGTTGGTGGTGATCGGCCCGCTACTGACCGGTCCCGGGGTGATCGGGCCGGTGCTCAGCGGTGCAGAGCCGGTCTGGGCCGGGAAGGTCTGGATCGGCGATGCGCCCGCGCCCTGCGGGATCATCACCGTGACCCCGGAATCCTCAGGCAGGGACTGGGCCTGGGACGTACCATTGCTGCCGGGGGAGACCGGCGCGCCACGGTTGGCCGAGACACGCTCGCTGTTCGAGACCCGTGTACTCGAATCGACCACCGGAATGGCGCCACGCGGGACGCTGGCGCAGCCGTGCAGCACGGCCAGCGCCGTCAAGGCAGGAAACCACCACTTGTTCACTTCACACCCTCTTCAATACAGGCCGCTCAATTCATCCAGCCCTTGACCCAGTCCATGACCGACTCGGCAGGATTCTGTTCGCCACCGCAAGTCGTACCGGCAGGTGGTTCGCTCCCACGAATATACGGCATCTGCACCGCTCCCGGACAGCTACCGTCGGAGCCCTGGGCGCTGTGCGGATCGATCCAGGCCTTCACCACGTTATCCGGCTGCGGCATGTCCAGCGGCAGCGGGTCGGCCTTGCGCATGAAGCTGGTCCAGACCTGCAACGCGCCGGTGGCGCCGGTGAACGGGGTCTTGCCATTGTCGTCGCGGCCAAGCCAGACCACTGCCAGCAGGTCCTGGCTGAAGCCCGAGAACCAGCTGTCGCGCGAGTCGTTGCTGGTACCGGTCTTGCCCGCCAGCGTCAGATTGTTCGGCAGCACGTTGTACACCGAGCGGCCGGTACCCTCGCGCATCACCCGCTGCATGGCGTTCTGCACCAGGTAGATCGCACCCGGATCGAAGGTCTGCTGGATCTGGAACGGGTAGCGCTTGAGCGGCTCGCCTTCGGCGGTCAGCACGCTGCGAATCCCGCGCATCGGTGTATTGAAGCCGCCGTTGGCGATGGTCTGGTACATGGTCGCGACCTGCATCGGCGACATGCCGCCAGCGCCCAGCAGCATCGACGGGAACGCCGGCCAGTCGACCTTGACACCCAGCCGGCCGATGGTCTTGATGACGTTGGGCACGCCCACCTCAAGGCCCAGCTTGGCGGTTGACAGGTTGTAGGAGTTGGCCAGCCCCTGATACAGGTAGATAGTGCCGTGGGAGCGTCGGTCGTAGTTCTGCGGGCGCCATACCTGGCCATCGGCGCCCTTGACCGAAAACGGTTCGTCCTGCACCCAGCTGGTCAGGGTGTACTTGCTCGGCTGCTCCAGCGCAGTCAGATAGACCGCTGGCTTGACCAGCGAACCGATCGGCCTGACCGCGTCGATGGCGCGGTTGAAGCCGGCGAAGCCCGACTGACGGCTGCCGATCAGCGCCTGCACTTCGCCGGTTTCCGGGTTGGTCACCACCATCGCCGACTCGACCTCGTCGGCGCCCTTGCGGCCGGCCAGGCGCTTGAAGGTTTCACTCATCGCGGTTTCGGCCTTCATCTGCAGGATCGGGTCGAAACTGGTGAAGATACGCAAGCCTTCTTCGGTCAGGTCTTCGTCGCGATAGTCCTGGCGTAGCTGACGCTTGACCAGGTCGAGGAAAGCCGGGAAAGAACTATCGGCCAGGCTGCCGCGCTTGGTCACGCCCAGCGGCATCTTCTTCGCCGCATCGACCACTTCCTGGCTGGCCACGCCCTGCTCGGCGAGCAGGTCGAGCACCAGGTTACGCCGTTGCAGAGCGCGCTCAGGGTAGCGGCGCGGGTTGTAGTAGGACGGCCCCTTGACCATACCTACCAGCAGGGCAATCTGGTGCAGCTTGAGCTCCGACAGCGGCTGGCTGAAGAAGAACTGGCTGGCCAGGCCGAAACCATGCACCGCGCGCTGGCCGTCCTGACCGACAAACACTTCGTTCAGATAGGCCTCGAGAATCTCGCGCTTGTCGTAGTGCATTTCCAGCAGCACGGCCATCATCGCCTCGGTCAGCTTGCGGCTGAGGCTGCGTTCGTTGGTCAGGAAGAAGTTCTTCACCAACTGCTGCGTGAGCGTACTGCCGCCCTGGCGCATGGCCCCGGACGACGTATTGACCCACACCGCCCGCGCGATCGACTTGGGCGAAACACCGAAGTGGCTGTAGAAATCGCGGTCTTCGGTGGCGATCAAGGTCTCGAGCAGGTATGGCGGCACCTGGTCGATATTGATCAGGATGCGGTCTTCGAGATTCTTCGGGTAGATACCACCGATCATCAACGGTTCCAGGCGCACCACGTCGAGCTTGCCACCGTTGGCCCCTGCCAGCCCCGCGACATAATCGCCGGAGAAACGTACACGCACGAACTGCGCAGGCTCCATGCCCTCGTAGAACTGGAAGCCTCGGGTATTGAGATCGACGTTGCCGCCGTTGACCGAGGCCTCGCCCGGACCATTGGCCGTTGCCTCGCGGCGGTAACCCAAGGCATCGAGTTCGGTGAGGAAGTCGTCCTTGCTCAGCTTCTGGCCGACGAACAGCTCCAGCGGCCGGGCATACACCTTGGCCGGGATGGTCCAGCGCTTGCCGGAGAACTTCTCCTGGACGACGGCATCGAGGTAGACCGCAAAGCCGGCGATCACCACCAGGCCGACCAGGCTGAGCTTGAGAGCCCAGCCCAGCCAGACGCGGGAGCGGCTGGGCGGACGTTTCTTGGGGGTTCGGGAATTTCGGGTACGAGTCATGGCGGCGGATTATACGCACTTTGCAAAGGCAGGGGACGCCCTCCGGCGGTATGCAGGGGCGGCTCCATTGACCATAATGTCGCCTCCGAATTCCCTGACCCCGGAAGGATCTCCGTGAGCCAAGCCCTGATCAGCGCGCTGCAGAACCCCGCCCTCTACCCCCACGCCGTAGAAGGCTTCCAGCTCATCGAGACGCACATCTCCTGGGTTCTACTCACTGGCGAATACGCCTACAAGATCAAGAAGCCGATGAACTTCGGCTTCCTCGATTTCACCGGTCTGGACCAGCGCCAGCATTTCTGTAACGAAGAATTGCGCCTGAACCAGCGCCTGACCGAAGGCCTGTACCTGGAAGTACTGCCGATCACCGGCAGCGCCGAAGCACCGCAGCTCGGTGGCGAAGGTGAGCCGATCGAGTTCGCCCTGAAGATGCGCCAGTTCCCCCAGGGTCAGATGCTCAGCACCCTGCAAGCCAACGGCGAGCTGAACGCCGGCCACATTGACCAGATGGCCCGGCAGATCGCCGAATTCCACCTGCAAGCGCCGAAAGTGCCGGTCGATCACCTACTGGGCACGCCGGAAGCGGTAATGGCGCCGGTCGAGCAGAACTTCGAGCAGATCCGCCCGTTCCTTACCGACAAGGCCGACCTGCAGCAACTCGACGCCCTGCAAGCCTGGGCCCGCAGCAGCTTCGAACGCCTGCATGGCCTGCTCGAGGCGCGCAAGGCCAATGGTTTCATCCGCGAGTGCCACGGCGACATCCACCTGGGTAACGCCACCCTGATCGACGGCAAGGTGGTGATCTTCGACTGCATCGAATTCAACGAGCCGTTCCGCCTGACCGATGTGTACGCCGACACCGCTTTCCTGGCCATGGACCTGGAAGACCGCGGCCTGAAATGCCTGGCCCGGCGCTTCGTCAGCCAGTACCTGGAACTGACCGGCGACTACGAAGGCCTGGAACTGCTGAATTTCTACAAGGCCTACCGTGCACTGGTACGCGCCAAGGTCGCCCTGTTCAGCCTGTCGCCCGATGCCGATGGCGTGCAGCGCGCCACGACCCTGCGCACCTATCGCAACTACGCCAACCTGGCAGAGAGCTACAGCGCCATCCCCTCGCGCCTGCTGGCCATCACCCATGGCGTATCCGCCGTCGGCAAGAGCCATGTGGCGATGCGCCTGGTCGAGTCGCTGGGGGCGATCCGCGTACGTTCGGATGTCGAGCGCAAGCGCCTGTATGGCGAGCAGCAGTCGCAGAATTCCGGCCAACTGCAAGCAGGCATCTATGACCAGGATGCCAGCATCGCCACCTACCAGCGCCTGAATGAGTTGGCCGCTACCATCCTGCGCGCCGGCTTCCCGGTCGTGCTCGATGCCACCTACCTCAAGCGCGAGCAGCGCAAGGCGGCAGCCGAAGTTGCCAACAGCACCGGCGTCCCCTTCCTGATCCTCGACTGCCAGGCGCCCGAAGCGGTCATCATCAGCTGGCTGGAGCAGCGTCAGACAGAAAATGTCGATCCGTCCGACGCCACCCTGGAGGTGGTCAAGGCCCAGCAAGCCAGCCGCGACCCATTGGACGAAGAGGAGGCCGTGCACGGCAAGCGGGTCGACACTCATGAAAGTGCCAGCATGGACCAACTCATCGAGCAGATCCGCCAGCGCCTGCCTGGTCTCTGACCTGCAAGGCGTGAAGCAGTCCACAGTTCGCGCCTGAACTTCGGCGCCACCTCAGTGATGGCATTACAATATCATCACAACCCTGAGGAGGCGCCGTCATGAACCAGCCCCGGCAACTGGACAACGCCCTGTACACTCTGGTGCGCGAGGAACAGATCGCCACCTTCAACCGCGAGAAGCCTGTCGATAGCCCCATCGATTTTCGCGGTGGTGATTTTCGAGGCCTTGACCTGCGCAACCTCGACGTACGCGGTATCGATTTCACCGACGCCTACTTCCATGCAGCCGACCTGCGCGGGCTGGATCTGCGCGAAACGGGCATGGAAGGTGCCAGCATCTCCCATGCGCAGATCTCCGGGACCTACTTCCCGGGCGACCTGAGCGCTGACGAAATCCTCATGTCCCTGAAGTTCGGTACGCGCATGCGTTATCGTCCGAAGGGCTGAGCCTGACATTTCTGGACACAGCATCCCGTCGCCCTCACATGGCAAAAGGCCGCGTATTCGCCCAGCCCCGCTACACTCCTCTCTGACCTGCTCGCGATTTATCCACAGACCCGTTCGGCCATCGCAAGGAGGCTCGATGAACGATGAGTTGCAGCATCTGAAGAATCTAGGCAAGACCTCTGCGCAATGGTTGCATGCCGCCGGCATCCACAGCGCTTCGGATTTGCGCCGCCTGGGCGCGGTCGGGGCTTACCAGGCCGTGAAAACACGGGGCTTCCGTGCCTCGAAAGTGTTGTTGTACGCCATTGAAGGCGCACTGCTGGATATGCATTGGAACGATCTGCCCGCCGAACGCAAGCAGGCACTGAACCAGCAACTGGACGCCAAGACCCCGCCGCAAAAAAAAGCAGAATAATCGAAGAAAGGGTATTGACCTCTAAATGAGAATCGTTATGATTATCACAACTGGTCGCGAGACTGGTTGGATAAACTGAAAGCCCCTGGTTCGGACTCTCAGATTATCTCCTCATCAGGCTAATCACGGTTATTGACCCGGCAATTTGCCGGGTCTTTTTTTGCCTGCAGCTTTGCAGGCAGACATCCTGTGCGGCGTGGTGACTACCCGCCGCGCAGCTGAGCACAGTAATCCTGCTCAGGCAGTGCCGCGGTGTACCACACGTAGTCCGCCATCCCTGCCTCGACCTTCTGCCCGACTTCGGCCAGCAACAGCACACGGGTATCGCCCTGCGCCTGCAGATCGATCAAATGCAGCGGCACACCCAAGTCCTTGCGCGCGTGGTAGGCGCCGGCCAGCAAGAGTGCAGGCTGCGGTGCCGCGAGCAGACGCTCGGCCATGTGTCGGTCCCTTTGCTGCTGGATGACCAGCATGGCCGGCAACTGGCTTTCCGGCAGCAATCCGCAATGGCCTTCGCGCACTTGCTCCAGCAGGGCAGCCTTCACCTGCGGGGCATTCGAACGCGCGCCGCTCAGCACGGGCTGTCGGCGATAGGCCTCACGCATTGCCTCGGGGCTCAGGTCGCCAGCCAACAAAACCCCAGGGCCTTTCAGGGCCTCGCGCACGATCGGGGCGTATATCTGCCAATCCCAACCCTGCTGCCAGTCCAGTGCTGCGGGCAAATCGCTCGGAAGCTGCGCCTGACGCTGCACCTTGTCGATCAGCGGCTGCTGGGCAGGCTGGAGCATCTCCAGCACCACGCTGCCTTGCGGCCTGGCGGTCTGCAAAGCCTGCAGCAGCCATCGCTGCAGCGCATGATGATCGGGGTTATCGTGTTTTTCGCCGACCAGTATTCGCGGCACATCGCTCAAAGCCTGAACCAGCTCATCCGGCGTCAGGACACGCCCACTGGGCAACGCCTGTATCTGACCGAGCGTCGGCTCGTTCAGCCCTTGGCTGCTCTGCCAGGCTGGCAACTCTGGCAATGCAGGGCGATGTACCTGGCAACCCGAAATCGTCAAGAACACGCTCATCGACAGGCCGAACAGCAAGGCATAGCGCATCGAGGGCTCCTAGCGGGTGATGATCAGCGGGTGGCCACGCTCCGGATGGGCCTGCACGAGCACATCGATACCGAAGACGGCCTTGAGCGCCTGCGGAGTCAGCACCCGGGCCGGTGTATCGAGCGCGTGGCTGCGCCCCTGTTCCAGCAGCAGAATAGCGTCACAGTAGCGCGCGGCAAGGTTCAGGTCGTGCAGGATCACCAGCACTGCCGCACCGCGGTCGGCAAAACTGCGCACCGCCTGCAACGTGGTGTGCTGGTGCAACGGATCGAGGGCCGAGGTCGGCTCATCCAGCAGCAGCGTCGCCCCCTCCTCCCCTGGCCACAGCTGCGCCAGCACCCGGGCCAGATGAACACGCTGACGCTCGCCGCCGGACAACGCGAGGTAACTGCGTTCGACCAGGTGCCAGGCATCGGCCGCCTTCAGTGCCGCCTCGACGATCTCCCGGTCGCGCTGCTGGCCACTACCGTGGGGCAACCGGCCCAGGCCCACCACTTCTTCGACACTGAAGGCAAAGCCCAGGCTGGACACCTGCGGCAACACCGCCAGACGTCGCGCGCGCTCCTGCCCCGGCCAGTGTGCCAACGCCCGCCCTTGCAGCAGAACTTGCCCCTGGCTCGGCGCCAGCTCGCCACACAACGCCCCCAGCAAGCTGCTCTTGCCCGCCCCGTTGGGGCCTAGCACACCCAGGACCTGCCCAGGTCTGAGATGCAGGTCGATACCGTGCAGCACCTCGGTGCTGCCGCGCTTGAGCGACAAGTCTTTGACTTCGAGCATCAGCGCCCCCTCCTGACCAGCAGGAACAGGAAAAACGGAGCACCAATGAAGGCCGTCACGATCCCGATCGGCAGCTCCGCGGGTGCCAACGCCAAGCGTGCCACCAGATCAGCGAACAGCAGCAGCGTACCGCCCGCCAGCAACGACGCGGGCAACAGCACGCGATGATCAGGCCCCGCAACCAGACGCACCAGGTGCGGAACCACCAGACCAATGAAGCCGATCAGACCCGCTGCCGCCACTGCCGCGCCAACACCCAGGGCAGTGCAGAACACCAGTTCGCGCTTGAGCCCTTCTACATCGATGCCCAGGTGTCGCGCCTCGGACTCACCTAGCAACAACGCGTTCAACGCCTGCGCCCGACGCGGCAGCCACAAGGTTACCCCCAGAGCCACCAGCAGCAGTGGCCACAGGCGCTGATAGCTGGCGCCGTTGAGGCTGCCCAGGTTCCAGAACGTCAGAGTGCGCAAGGTGGCGTCGTCGGCCAGGTAGGTGAACAACCCGACCGCCGAGCCGCCGAGGGCGGTCATGGCGATACCGGCCAGCAGCATGGTAGCCACGTCGGTTTGCCCATTGCGCCGCCCCAGGCGATAGACCAATGCCGTAACACCAAGCCCGCCGATGAAGGCACAGAGCGACAGCAGGTAGGGTGCGAACCACTCCGGTATGCCCCCCAGCCAGGCACCGCCGACAATGGCCACGGCGGCGCCGAGCGCCGCGCCGCTGGCAACCCCGACCAGGCCAGGATCCGCCAACGGGTTACGAAATAGCCCCTGCATGGCGACCCCGGACAGCGCAAGCACCGCACCGACGGCCAGCCCCAGGAGCGTGCGCGGCAAGCGGATCTGCCCGAGAATCAGCTCAGCTTGCTCAAGACCCTCCCGCTCGACGGGCATCCCCAGCAGCCGCAATCCGGCGCGCAGGATATCGCCCAGCGGCAGGCTGACCGGCCCCAGCGCCAGCGACAGCCACACCGCCAGCAGGCACAGGCATGTCAGACCGATGAACAGCGTACGCGGCTGGACCCGCTGCTTCATTGGCTGAGGCTGGCCTTGGCTGCAGGATAGAAGACGCCAGCCAGCTCATGCAAGGTGGCCGGCAGCCGCGGACCGAGGCCACCAACCAGCAGCGTCGGATCGAGTGACACCAGGCGCTTGTCGCGCACCGCACGCGAAGCGGCCAACGCCGGGTTTTCCTTGAGCAGGGCCTTGAGCGCCTGCTCGCCGTCCAGTGCCCGATCGGAAAACACCACGACGTCCGGATCCAGCGCTGCCAGCGCTTCGACGGAGAAGTTCTTGTAACCCTGGTGATCCGCCAGGTTGCGCGCACCAGCCTGGCGCAACAGCCAGTCGCCTGAAGTGCCCTGCCCCGCGATCAACGGCTTGGCCCCGGCATGTCCGACCAGCAGCAACACGCCTGGAGCCTTCTGACCGGCCTGGGCCTGCTTGATCTTCGCCTGCAGCGCATCGAGCTGCTGGTGGTAGCGGTTGCTCAGCTCACTGGCTTTATGCTGCGCGCCGAGCAGCTCGCCCAGGTGCTGAAGATTCTTGTCCACTGCCGCCAAGTCGGCCTCGCTGGAGAACAACTCGACACGCACACCGGCCCCGCGCACCTGCGCCAGCACTGGTGGCGGCCCCATCTCCTCGGTGCCGACCAGCACATCCGGACGCAGGCTGAGGATACCCTCGGCCGACAGTTGGCGCTGGTAGCCGATGCTCGGCAGGGCCTTGAGCGACTGCGGATGCTGGCTGGTTGTGTCGACGCCGACCAGACGCGCCTCGCCGCCGAGGGCGCTGATCCATTCGCTCAGCGCGCCCCCGGCGCTGACCCAGCGCTGCGGCAAGTCGGCGGCCAGCAACGGGGAAGAAAGGACAAGACCGGCGCACAAGGCGATCAGGGCAACAGGACGGCGCATCATCGGGTTCCTTTGCAGAAGGCGGCCAGACACCTTGTGGCACCTGACGGAACTGCGCACCATGGACGGGCTGGCGCAGTGGATGCGGGCAATTTGATAATTATTCGCATTGAAGCGTCAAGCCAACATTGGTTTCAAGAGTCTTATCTGCAATGCATTTCCTCTGCTCCTCCCAAGCCCTCGCAGAAGGCCGCAGCCGCGCCTTCAGCGTAGCCGGTGAAACGCTGTTCGGCGTGCGCCGCCAGGGCCGGGTGTACCTGTACCGCAACTACTGCCCGCACCGCGGCATCACCCTGAACTGGGCGCCGGACGGTTTCCTCGATGACAGCGCCAGCCTGATTCATTGCGCCCACCATGGCGCGCTGTTCCTGATCGAGTCCGGCGAATGCGTGTCGGGCCCCTGCGAGGGCGAGTCGTTGCAGGCCCTGGACTGCCACGAAGACAGCCAGGGCATCTGGCTCAAGGATTGAGCAATACCGGCAGGCGGCGATCGATGACGATCTGCTCGGCGTCAAGGCGTGCACCATAGGCCAGCACCTCGACGCCATCGGCCACCGCATCGCGCAGTGCCTGGGCATAGCCGGGGTCGATCTCTTCGGCCGGACGTACCGCCTCGATGCCGGTGAGGTTGACGCAGTACAACTGCACGGCGCGAACACCCTGGCGGGCCAGTGCAGCGAGCTCGCGCAGGTGCTTGGCACCGCGTTGGGTCACCGCGTCAGGAAAGGCCGCCACCGCCGTATCGGGATAGCCCAGGGTCACACTCTTGACCTCGACATAAGCCGGGCCATCGGCGAACTCCAGGCGAAAATCCACGCGACTGCGCTCCTCGCCATAGGCCACCTCACGCTTGAGCGCGGTGAACCCAGCCAACTCGGTGATCACGCCCGCGCGCAGGGCTTCCTCGACCAAGGCATTGGCCCTGCCGGTATTGACGCAGGCCATGCGCCCCTGGGGCGTTTCGCTGATCTCCCAGGTGCCCGGCAGCTTGCGCTTGGGATCGTTGGAACGACTGAACCAGACCTGCCCGCCGTCGCGCATGCAATTGAGCATCGAGCCGGTATTCGGGCAGTGGATGGTCATCTGTTCGCCATTGGCCAGCTCGATGTCGGCCAGGAAGCGCTTGTAGCGGCGCAGCAGACGCGCCTGTTCGAGCTCGGGAAAAAACAGCATCAGGGTTGCCAGCTCCGCAGGCCACGGGCGATGCGCTGCACCGCTTCTTCCAGGCGCGCCAGGCTCTGGGTGTAGGCAAAGCGTACGTGATGCCCGGCCTGGTGACGGCCGAAGTCCAGCCCAGGCGTGAAGGCCAGGTGCTCGGTTTCCAGGAAATGGCGGCAGAAGGCGAAGGCATCGCCGCCGAAAGCACTGATGTCGGCATATAGATAGAAGGCGCCCTGCGGCTCCACGGCGATGCCGAAACCGAGCTCGCGCAAGGCGGGCAGCAGGTAGTCGCGGCGCCGGGCGAACTCGGCGCGGCGTTCTTCGAAAATGGCCAGGGTGCCGGGCTCGAAGCACGCCAGCGCAGCATGCTGGGCCATGCTCGGCGCGCTGATGTAGAGGTTCTGCGCCAGCTTCTCCAGGTCAGCCACGGCAGAAGGCGGCGCCACCAGCCAGCCGAGACGCCAGCCGGTCATGCCGAAATACTTGGAAAAACTATTCAGGACGAAGGCGTCGTCATCCACCTCCAGCACGCTCGGCGCGTCCATGCCGTAGGTCAGGCCATGGTAGATCTCGTCCACCACCAGGTGCCCATGATGCTCACGGGTGGCCCGGGACAAGCTGGCCAGCGCCTCACGGTCAAGCACCGTGCCGGTCGGGTTGGCGGGCGAAGCCACCAGCGCACCCACGGTATCCTTGTCCCAGTGCCGCTCGACCAGGTCGGCGGTGAGCTGGTAATTCACCTCCGGCCCCACCGGTACCAGTTGCGCGCCGCCTTCGACCAGGCGCAGGAAATGGCGGTTGCACGGGTAGCCTGGGTCGGCCAGCAGCCAGTGCTTGCCCGGATCCACCAGCAGGCTGCTGGCCAGCAGCAGCGCACCGGAACCCCCTGGCGTCACGAGGATGCGCTCGGGATCCACCGACAGGCCATAACGCTGGCCGTAGAAGCCCGCGATGGCCTCGCGCAGCGCCGGCAGGCCACGGGCGGCGGTGTAGCGGGTATGCCCTGCAGCGAGCGCGGCCTGCCCGGCCTCGACGATCGGCGCGGCCGTAGTGAAGTCCGGCTCGCCGATCTCCAGGTGGATCACATCATGGCCAGCCGCCTGCAGCTCGTTGGCACGCGCCAGCAGCGCCATGACATGGAAGGGTTCGATGGCGCGGCTGCGCGCACTGTAGGAGTGGGCCATGACCTTCTCTCAATTGGGTCTAAACTGGTGATTCTACTGTCGAGAAACACCGAACGGGCGACGCGGGCTGCTGTCAATACCTCGGATCGGGCGGGGTAGCGCACCCCCGATCTATCTGGTAAGTTCGGCGGCTCGCAGTCGCAGGGCCGGCGGTCGCCGGAGATGGAGCATCCTGCGCATTGGATCAGATGAGTGAGAGGCGGTCTATTCATGTCCACCGTAGAAAAGCAAAAAACCGGTCAGACCATGTACGGTGTCGAGCCCTATAAAGAAACCAAGGGTGAGGAGTACATGGGTGAGCCCATGCGCAAGCACTTCACCAAGCTCCTCAATGCCTGGAAAGGCGAGCTGATGGCCAGTGTGGACCGTACCGTAGACCACATGAAGGACGAAGCAGCCAACTTCCCGGACCCTGCGGACCGCGCGAGCCAGGAAGAAGAGTTCGCTCTGGAGCTGCGTAACCGCGACCGTGAGCGCAAGCTGATCAAGAAGATCGACAAGACCTTGCAGAAGATCCAGGACCAGGAATACGGCTGGTGCGACTCCTGCGGCATCGAGATCGGCCTGCGCCGACTGGAAGCCCGTCCTACCGCAGACCTGTGCTTCGACTGCAAGGAAATTGCCGAGAAAAAGGAAAAGACGGTCGGCAAAGGCTGATCCTTCTTCCCTTCGAACGGGGCGCATCGAGCGCCCCGTTTCATTTATATGCCCAGCACATCCATGAACGACTCCCGCTATATCGGGCGATTTGCCCCCACCCCCAGTGGCTTCCTGCATTTCGGCTCGCTGGTCGCCGCCCTCGCCTCCTGGCTCGATGCCCGCGCCGTCGATGGGCGCTGGCTGCTGCGTATGGAGGACACCGATCCGCCCCGGGAAATGCCCGGTGCCCGTGACGCCATCCTGCAGACCCTCGAACGTTACGGCCTGGAGTGGGATGGCGAAGTGGTGTTCCAGAGCCAGCGTCATGAGGCCTACGCCACGGTGGTCGATCGCCTGTTCAGCATGGGCCTGGCCTACGCCTGCACCTGTTCGCGCAAGCAGTTGGAAGGGTATGGCGGCATCTATCCCGGTTTCTGCCGCAACGCTGGCCATGCCCGCGAAAATGCCGCCATCCGTATTCGGGTGCCCGAACTGCTCTACCGCTTCAACGACCGCGTACAGGGGGAATACCAGCAGCACCTTGGACGCGAGGTGGGGGATTTCGTCATCCAGCGCCGCGACGGGCTGTATGCCTATCAACTGGCAGTGGTGCTGGACGATGCCTGGCAAGGCGTGACCGACATCGTGCGCGGCGCCGATCTGCTCGACAACACCCCGCGCCAGCTGTACCTGCAGGAACTACTGGGGTTCTCGCAACCGCGCTACCTGCACATTCCGCTGATCGTGCAGCCTGATGGGCACAAGCTGGGCAAATCGTACCGTTCACCACCGCTGCAGGCGGACCAGGCCACACCGTTGCTGCTGCGCGCGTTACGGGCACTGGGGCAGGCGAGTGACCCGGCGCTGGAAGGCGCCAGTGCGGCAGAGGTCCTGGCGGTGGCGCGCAGGCAGTGGAAACCTGAGGCGATTGCGCGGCGGTTGACAGTGCCGGAAGCAGATCTGCGCTGACGCGGCCGCCCCTCTCGCGAGGCAAACTCTGCACGATTCAAAACCCCAACAAATTCAAACTCTTGGCGAACACCCCAGAATCCCGCTAGCATCGCCCCGGCCATTTGCGCCAATAATAAGAAGCTCAAATCCGCAGCGCCCTGCCATCGAGGCCCGCATGTATATCTATCGCTTGGTCCTGCTTCTGGTCGTGGGGATCTATCTGTTCTCCCCGGCCATCATGGACTGGTGGATCGAACCGACCGGAGCCTGGTACCGCCCGTATCTGCTCTGGCTGATCCTGATCGTCGTCACCTTCATCCTGCAGAGCCAACGAGATGCCGATGAGCTTTAGCCTTACCCAGATGATCCTGATCAGCGCCGCCTACCTGCTGGTGCTGTTCGGCGTGGCCTGGGTCAGCGAACGCGGGTTGATCCCGCGCTCGGTCATCCGCCACCCCCTGACCTACACCCTGTCGCTGGGCGTCTATGCCAGTGCCTGGGCGTTCTATGGTTCGGTAGGCCTGGCCTACCAGTACGGCTACGGCTTCCTCGCCTGTTACCTGGGCGTGTCCGGCGCCTTCCTGCTGGCACCGGTGCTGCTCTACCCGATTCTCAAGATCACCCGCACCTACCAGCTCTCCTCACTGGCCGACCTGCTGGCGTTCCGTTTCCGCAGCACCTGGGCCGGTGCCCTGACCACGGTGATCATGCTGATCGGCGTATTGCCGTTGCTGGCCCTGCAGATCCAGGCGGTGGCCGATTCCATCAGCATCCTGACCGGCGAGCCGGTCAAGGCGCGCGTGGCATTCGCCTTCTGCGTGCTGATCATTCTCTTCACCATTTTCTTCGGCTCACGCCATATCGCCACCCGCGAGAAGCACGAAGGCCTTGTGTTCGCCATCGCCTTCGAGTCGGTGATCAAGCTGCTGGCCCTGGGCGGCATCGGCCTGTACGCCTTGTATGGGGTGTTCGGTGGGCCGCACGAGCTGGAAGTCTGGCTGCTGCAGAACCAGACGGCACTGGCCGCGCTGCACACGCCGTTGCAGGAGGGACCATGGCGCACGCTGCTGCTGGTGTTCTTCGCCTCGGCGATCGTCATGCCGCACATGTACCACATGGCCTTCACCGAGAACCTCAGCCCGCGCTCGCTGGTCAGCGCCAGCTGGGGCCTGCCGCTGTTCCTGCTGCTGATGAGCCTGGCGGTCCCGCTGGTGCTATGGGCTGGCCTGCGCCTGGGTGCAAGCACCAACCCGGAATACTTCACCCTGGGCCTGGGCATCGCCGCCAACAACGAGGCACTGGCCTTGCTCGCCTACGTCGGCGGTCTGTCAGCGGCCAGCGGCCTGATCATCGTCACCACCCTGGCGCTCTCGGGCATGGCCCTCAACCACCTGGTGCTGCCGCTCTACCAGCCCCCTGCCGAGGGCAACATCTACCGCTGGCTGAAATGGACGCGCCGCGCGTTGATCGTCGCGATCATCACCGCAGGCTTCGTCTTCTACCTGACCCAGAATACCCACCAGAGCCTGGCCAACCTGGGCATCGTCGCCTTCGTCGCCACGCTGCAGTTCCTGCCGGGTGTGCTTTCGGTACTGTACTGGCCAACCGCCAATCGACGCGGCTTCATCGCCGGCCTGCTGGCCGGCACACTGGTGTGGATGGTCACCATGCTGCTGCCGCTGCTGGGCAATGTGCAGGGCTTCTACATCCCGCTGCTGAACATGATCTACGTGCTGGACGACACCAGCTGGCACATGGCGGCCATCGCCTCGCTGGCGGCCAACGTGCTGCTGTTCACCCTGATCTCGCTGTTCACCAACGCCAGCAGCGAGGAGGTCAGCGCCGCCGAGGCCTGCGCAGTGGACAATGTGCGCCGCCCGCAACGTCGCGAACTGCATGCGGCCTCACCCCAGGAGTTCGCTACCCAACTGGCCAAGCCACTGGGCGCCAAGGCCGCGCAAAAAGAAGTCGAGCAGGCCCTGCGTGACCTCTACCTGCCCTTCGACGAACGCCGCCCCTACGCCCTGCGTCGCCTGCGTGACCGCATCGAGGCCAACCTCTCGGGGCTGATGGGCCCCAGCGTAGCCCAGGACATGGTCGAGACTTTCCTGCCCTACAAGTCCGGTAACGAGAACTACGTCACCGAAGACATTCACTTCATCGAAAGTCGTCTCGAGGACTACCACTCGCGCCTGACCGGCCTTGCCGCCGAGCTCGATGCGCTGCGCCGCTACCACCGGCAGACGCTGCAGGAATTGCCCATGGGTGTCTGCTCGCTGGCCAAGGACCAGGAAATCCTGATGTGGAACCGGGCCATGGAGGAGCTGACCGGCATCGCCGCCAAGCACGTTGTCGGTTCGCGCCTGGTGACCATCGCCGAACCTTGGCGCGGGTTGCTGCAAGGCTTCATCGACCTTCCCGACGAGCACCTGCACAAGCAACGCCTGGCCCTCGATGGCCAGCCGCGCTGGCTCAACCTGCACAAGGCGGCCATCGACGAGCCGCTGGCACCGGGTAACAGCGGCCTGGTGCTGCTTGTCGAAGACCTCACCGAGACCCAGGCCCTCGAAGAGAAGCTGGTGCACTCCGAGCGCCTGGCCAGTATCGGCCGCCTGGCTGCGGGCGTGGCCCACGAGATCGGCAACCCGATCACCGGCATCGCTTGCCTGGCGCAGAACCTGCGCGAGGAACGCGAAGGCGACGGCGAGATCATCGAGCTGTCGAGCCAGATCCTCGAACAGACCAAGCGTGTCTCGCGCATCGTACAGTCGCTGATGAGCTTCGCCCACGCAGGTGGCAGCCACCAGAATACCGAAGAGCCCGTGTCGCTGGCCGAGGTCGCGCAGGATGCCATCGGTCTGCTGGCGTTGAATCGGCGCAATTTCGAAGTACAGTTCTTCAACCTTTGCGACCCGGACCACTGGGCCGAGGGTGACCCGCAACGCCTGGCCCAGGTGCTGATCAACCTGCTGTCCAACGCCCGCGACGCCTCGCCACCCGGCAGCGCCGTGCGCGTGCGCAGCGAAGCGAGCGAGCATACCGTCGACCTTATCGTCGAAGACGAGGGCAGCGGTATTCCGAAGAACATCATGGATCGCCTGTTCGAGCCCTTCTTCACCACCAAGGACCCTGGCGAGGGAACCGGACTGGGGCTCGCTCTGGTCTATTCCATCGTGGAAGAGCATTATGGGCAAATCACCATCGACAGCCCGGCCGATCTCGATCGGCAACGTGGCACACGGATCCGCGTGACCCTGCCCCGGCATGTCGTAGCGACGTCCCCTGAAATTCGAGACCGTCGAGAGAATTGAATCAATGCCGCACATTCTGATCGTCGAAGACGAAACCATCATCCGTTCGGCCCTGCGTCGTCTGCTCGAGCGAAACCAGTACCAGGTCAGCGAAGCCGGCTCGGTGCAGGAAGCCCAGGAACGCTTCAGCATTGCCACCTTCGACCTGATCGTCAGCGACCTGCGCCTGCCCGGGGCACCGGGCACCGAGCTGATCAAGCTCGGCCAGGGCACGCCGGTGCTGATCATGACCAGCTACGCCAGCCTGCGCTCGGCGGTCGACTCGATGAAAATGGGTGCGGTGGACTACATCGCCAAGCCTTTCGACCATGACGAGATGCTCCAGGCTGTCGCGCGCATCCTGCGCGACCGGCAGAATGCCCCGGTCGCCACTGCGGCCACGGCCGACGTGCGCAGCAACGGCAAAGCACCAGGGGCTGAAAAGCAGACCGGCGCCTCGGCCAACGGCGAGATCGGCATCATCGGTTCCTGCCCCCCTATGCAGGACCTGTACAGCAAGATCCGCAAGGTCGCCCCTACCGACTCCAATGTCCTGATCCAGGGCGAGTCCGGTACCGGCAAGGAGCTGGTCGCCCGTGCCCTGCACAACCTCTCGCGACGCGCCAAGGCACCGATGATCTCGGTGAACTGCGCGGCCATCCCGGAAACGCTGATCGAATCCGAGCTGTTCGGCCATGAGAAAGGCGCCTTCACCGGCGCCAGCGCTGGCCGTGCCGGCCTGGTCGAGGCAGCGGACGGCGGCACCCTGTTCCTGGACGAGATCGGTGAATTGCCGTTGGAGGCCCAGGCTCGACTGCTGCGTGTGCTGCAGGAAGGCGAGATCCGCCGGGTCGGCTCGGTACAGTCGCAAAAGGTCGATGTGCGCCTGATCGCCGCGACCCACCGTGACCTGAAGAACCTGGCCAAGTCCGGCCAGTTCCGCGAAGACCTTTATTACCGTCTGCACGTCATCGCCCTGAAACTGCCCGCCTTGCGCGAGCGCGGTAGCGACGTCAACGAGATTGCCAATGCCTTCCTCGCCCGACAGAGCGCACGCATCGGCCGTGACGACCTGCATTTCTCCAGCGATGCCGAGCAAGCCATCCGCCATTACAGCTGGCCGGGTAACGTCCGTGAGCTGGAGAATGCCGTCGAGCGCGCGGTCATTCTCAGCGAAAGCCCGGAAATATCCGCCGACCTGCTGGGCATCGACATCGAACTGAGCGGCCTTGAAGACGACGACCTGCTCGACAGCCTGCCGGTGGTCGCAGGTGTCGGTGGTAACAACGCCAGCCACGAGCCGACAGAAGACCTGTCGCTGGAGGATTACTTCCAGCACTTCGTCCTCGAACACCAGGACCACATGACCGAGACGGAGCTGGCCCGCAAGCTGGGTGTGAGCCGCAAGTGCCTGTGGGAGCGTCGCCAGCGCCTGGGGATTCCGCGGCGCAAGAGCAACGTCGCCAGCGAGAACTGATACGTCCACAGCTCTACAGCGCCGACCCTGGGTCGGCGCTTTGCGTTCAGGGGCCAGCCCCCCGATGACACCTGCCCCCTCGTCAGCCGGTAACACCCGGTTACCATGAAAAATCTGTTACCTCAGCCGCCCGCGACGTAACAAACCGAGGCATACGGTAACGAAATTTCTACATTCCCCCGCCTTTCGGGCTGACCGAAAATACGCAAACCCTTGATTTCATTGGATTTGAAAAAGTTGGCACGCCACCTGCTATATCTTTCGTACAAGAACAATAACAAGCACTGCTACTCAGAATAAGAACAAGACGAAACGGCTCACGCATAACAAGAACAAGACGGCGGAGGCGCAGCTAACTGATTCTTTTGGAGAGGAGTTGTGTTTGGGGCTTGCCCCACAACCAGGCAGAGAACAACAAAAACTGCACTAAAGCAGCGCCTGAACTGGTTGGATCGATTGATCAGCATAGCATCAGCGACCAAAGCAATCCGTTTGCTCTTCACCCCTGGATTTGGGGTCGTCCACACGCTTCAAGCTGTGTGGACAGGGCACTCAACAAAAACAAGAAGCCCGATAAAAAAACAATAAGAGCACGCAACGACTTGATGGGGAGCTTAGGCTCCCCATGTCGTTTCTCCCCGCCTTAATCGCCTTTCGGCACCGCCTACACCATTCCGCCAGTAAATGCTAGAATCCCCCGCCATCATGCGGCCATTCTCCTAGTCTTGGCCGAACATTCCTTCAAACAGTGCATCCCATGCTGAAGAAGCTGTTCCAGTCGTTCCGTCCTCCCATCAGTGGTCAGCACCACAGGCGCACCACGCCTGAAGTGATCAACAAGAGCCAGCACTCGCTGCAACGCAGCCAGTTCAGCCGCCACGCCGTGAGCATCGTCGAGCGCCTGCAGGGCGCCGGCTACCAGGCCTACCTGGTCGGCGGCTGCGTGCGCGACCTCCTGCTGGGCATTACCCCCAAGGATTTTGACGTCGCCACCAGCGCCACGCCCGAACAGGTGCGTGCCGAGTTCCGCAATGCCAGGATCATTGGCCGGCGCTTCAAGCTGGTCCACATCCATTTCGGCCGCGAAATCATCGAAGTCGCCACCTTCCGCGCCCATCACAGCGAAGATGACCAGGGGGACAGCCACCGTTCGTCGCACAACGCCAACGGGCGAATCCTGCGCGACAACGTCTACGGCACCCTCGAAGACGACGCCCAGCGTCGCGACTTCACCATCAACGCCCTGTACTACGATCCGGTCAGCGAGCGCATCCTGGACTATGCCAATGGCGTCCACGACATTCGCAATCGCCTGCTGCGCCTGATCGGCAACCCGACCCACCGCTACCAGGAAGACCCGGTGCGCATGCTGCGCGCGGTGCGTTTCGCCGCCAAGCTCGACTTCGGCATCGAGAAGCACACCGTCCAGCCAATCCGCGAATTGGCCAAGCTGCTGCGCGAAATCCCGCCGGCGCGCCTGTTCGAGGAAGTGCTCAAGCTGTTCCTGTCGGGCCAGGGGGCAATCGCCTTCGAGATGCTGGTCGACCTGGACCTGTTCGAGCCCCTGTTCCCGGCCAGCGCCCATGCCCTGGATGAGCGCCCGACCTACACACACACCCTGATCAGCCAGGCTCTGGCCAACACCGACCTGCGCGTCAAGCAGGGCAAACCGGTGACCCCGGCCTTCCTGTTCGCCGCACTGCTGTGGCCTGCCCTGCCGGCACGCGCACTGTACCTGCAAAGCCAGGGCGTACCGCCGATCCCGGCGATGAACGAAGCCGCCCACGACCTGATCGCCGAACAGTGCCAGCGCATTGCTATTCCCAAGCGCTTCACCCTGCCGATCCGCGAAATCTGGGACATGCAGGAACGCCTGCCACGGCGCAGCGGCAAACGTGCCGACATGCTGCTGGACAACCCGCGTTTCCGCGCCGGCTACGACTTCCTGCTGCTGCGCGAAAGTGCCGGCGAAGAAACCGATGATCTGGGCCAATGGTGGACCGACTACCAGGACGCCCACGACAGCGAACGCCGCGACATGATCCGCGAGCTGGGTAGCCGTGACGAAGGCTCGGGGCCAGCCCCGCGCAAACGCAAGCGCAGCAACAGCAAGCGCAAGAGCGGTGGTGGCGACGAGGCCTTCGACTGAGCATGCCGGTACGCGCCTATATTGGCCTGGGCAGCAACCTCGACGCCCCCGCCGAGCAACTGCGCAGCGCCCTCCAGGCGCTGGATCAGATCGCCGGGACGCGCCTGGTGGCCACTTCGTCGTTGTACACCAGTGACTCCCTGCTGCCCGGCCAGCCGCGCTACACCAATGCGGTCGCTGCCCTGGACACCGAGCTGGCACCGCTGGCGTTGCTCGATGCCCTGCAGGGTATCGAGAACGACCAGGGTCGGGTGCGCAAGGAGCGCTGGGGCCCGCGCACACTTGACCTGGATGTACTGCTGTTCGGCGATCAGCTCATCGATGTGCCACGCCTGAAAGTGCCGCATTACCACCTGCATGCCCGCCCCTTCGTGCTTTATCCACTGGCCGAACTGGTCCCTGACGACTTCCATCTGGCAGACGGCCGCAGCCTCGCGCAACTGCTCCAGGACTGCCCGTTCGTCGGGCTGGAACGCTTGTAATCCGGGCGTTTCAGCCATCGGTAACGCCAGTAACACCCTGATCGTAACAATGCGGTAACAGGGTGATTGACTTCCCCCCCATCGCTCACGACTATAGGCGTCCCGCGGCGCCCGTATGCCGCATCACACCCATTTAGGCCCGGACAGCCCTGTGACCGAACATCACGCACGATGATGTGCCGCTCCGGAAGATGAATACACGCGTTGTACGCAGTCGTTTTTCACAGCGCCTGAACGAGGATTTCGCTACATGCCTGAAGTAACCCTGACCACCCTGCATGGCCTGAAGGCCAAGGGTGAGAAAATCACCATGCTGACCTGCTATGACGCCACCTTCGCCAAGGCCGCCAGCCAGGCCGGCGTCGAGGTGCTGCTGGTTGGCGATTCGCTCGGCATGGTCCTGCAGGGCCATGACAGCACCCTGCCCGTCACCACCGACGACATGGCCTACCACACCGCCTGCGTCAAACGCGGCAACGACGGTGCGCTGATCCTGGCCGACCTGCCCTTCATGGCCCATGCCACGCTCGAGCAGTCGTTCGCCAACTGCGCCAAGCTGATGCGCGCCGGTGCGCACATGATCAAGGTCGAAGGTGCCGCCTGGCTGGGCGAAACCATCCGTCTGCTGGCCGACCGCGGCGTGCCGGTGTGCGCGCACATGGGCCTGACCCCGCAGACCGTCAACGTGCTCGGTGGCTACAAGGTCCAGGGGCGCCAGGAAGGCCAGGCGCAACAGATGCGCGCCGATGCCATCGCCCTCGAGCAGGCTGGCGCCGCCATGCTGCTGCTCGAATGCGTGCCCAGCGAGCTGGCCACGGAGATTTCCCAGGCGGTGAGCATTCCAGTGATGGGTATCGGTGCCGGCAGTGGTACCGACGGTCAGGTACTGGTGCTGCACGACATGCTGGGCCTGTCGCTCAGCGGCCGCGTGCCGAAATTCGTGAAGAACTTCATGGCTGGCCAGCCCGATATCCAGAGCGCCCTGGCTGCCTACGTCAAGCAGGTCAAGGACGTGAGCTTCCCAGCACCTGAGCACGGGTTCAGCGCATGAATACCGTCAAGACTGTCCGCGAACTGCGCGCCGCCGTAGCGCGCGCCCGTGGCGAAGGCAAGCGGATCGCCTTCGTCCCGACCATGGGCAACCTGCACAGCGGCCATGCCGCGCTGGTGACCAAGGCCGCCCAGCGCGCCGACTTCGTGGTGGCCAGCATTTTCGTCAACCCGCTGCAGTTCGGCGCAGGCGAAGACCTCGACAAATACCCACGCACCCTCGCCGCCGACCAGGAAACCCTGTTGCAGGCCGGTTGCCATCTGCTGTTCGCGCCCACGGTCGAAGAGATGTACCCCGACGGCATGACCGTGCAGACGCGGGTGAGCGTGCCACAACTGTCCGAAGGCCTGTGCGGCGCCAGCCGCCCCGGGCACTTCGTGGGTGTGGCGACGGTGGTCAGCAAGCTGTTCAACATGGTCCAGCCGGATCTGGCCGTGTTTGGCGAGAAAGACTACCAGCAGTTGGCGGTCATCCGCGCCATGGTGCGTGACCTGAACATGCCAATCCAGATCATCGGTGAGCCGACCGTGCGGGCTGAAGACGGATTGGCGCTGTCTTCGCGCAACGGTTATCTCAACGCTGAGCAACGCGCTGCAGCACCTGCGCTGTACCAGGCGCTGGGCCAACTGGCCGATGGTATTCGTCGCGGGCGACGCGACTTCGCGGCATTGCTCGACGAGGGCCAGGCCAAACTGGTGGCCGCCGGGTTCCGCCCGGACTACCTGGAAGTGCGTCATGCACTGACCCTGAAGCCTGCGCAACCGGACGATCGCGACCTGGTGATTCTGGGGGCGGCGTATCAGGGAAGCACGCGGTTGATCGACAACCTCTACCTGCATCTGGACGAGCCTTCGGCGTAATCCAGACCGGCCTCTTCGCAGCACTACGTGCGAGGAGGCCGCAACTGTCTTACCTTGTCCCGAAACCCCGCAAAAATTTCATCCTCCTCCTGCCCCTGCCCATTCCCGCCGCCTGGCCAATGCCTATAATGGGCCTCTCCTGCAACTGGCAAAGACTGCCAGTGTCAAAGCCTGACCATGCCCGAAGGAAACCATCCGCAATGGCGTATTACCGCACTCCCCACGATGTGACGGCCCTGCCCGCCTGGCAGGCGCTCCAGCAGCACCGCGATGCCATGCAGGGATTCAGCATGCGCGACGCCTTCGCAGCCGACCCCAAGCGCTTCGAGCAATTCTCGCTCAGCAGCTGCGGCCTTTTTCTCGATTACTCGAAGAACCTGATCAACGAAAAGACCCGCGAATTGCTGGTCGAACTGGCCCAGGAAGTCGGCCTGGCTGATGCGATCAAGTCGATGTTCAGCGGCGAGATCATCAACGGCTCCGAGGGCCGTCCGGTACTGCACACCGCCCTGCGCCGCCCGGTTGGCGACAAGCTCAGCGTGGGTGGCGTCAACGTGATGCCCGAAGTGCACAAGGTCCTCAACCAGATCACCGAACTGGTCGGCCGCATCCACGACGGCCTGTGGCGCGGCTACAGCGAAAAACCGATCACCGACGTGGTCAACATCGGCATCGGCGGCTCCTTCCTCGGCCCCGAACTGGTTTCCGAGGCCCTGCTGCCCTACGCCCAGCGCGGCGTGCGCTGCCACTACCTGGCCAACATCGACGGCAGCGAGTTCCACGAACTGTCAGCCAACCTGCGCGCCGAAACCACCCTGTTCATCGTTTCGTCGAAGTCGTTCAACACCCTCGAAACCCTGAAGAACGCCATGGCGGCACGCACCTGGTACCTCGCCCAGGGCGGCTCTGAAGCCGAGCTCTATCGCCACTTCATCGCAGTCTCCAGCAACAAGGCCGCCGCCGTGGCCTTCGGCATTCGTGAAGAAAACATCTTCCCGATGTGGGATTGGGTGGGCGGGCGCTATTCGCTGTGGTCGGCCATTGGCCTGCCGATCGCCCTGGCCATTGGTACTGCCAACTTCAAGGAGCTGCTCTCCGGCGCCTACACCATGGACCAGCATTTCCAGACCGCCCCGTTCGAGAAGAACATGCCGGTCCTGCTGGCCCTGCTCGGCGTTTGGTACGGCAACTTCTGGAATGCCAGCAGCCACGCGATCCTGCCGTATGACCACTACCTGCGTAACATCACCAAGCACCTGCAACAGCTGGACATGGAGTCCAACGGCAAGAGCGTTTTGACCGACGGTTCCCCGGTGAAAACCGAGACCGGCCCGGTGATCTGGGGTGGCGTTGGCTGCAACGGTCAGCACGCCTATCACCAGTTGTTGCATCAAGGCACCCAGATGATTCCGGCCGACTTCATCGTGCCGGTGGTGAGCTTCAACCCGGTGGCCGACCATCACCAGTGGCTGTATGCCAACTGCCTGTCGCAGAGCCAAGCGCTGATGCTCGGCAAGACTCGCGAGGAAGCCGAGACCGAGCTGCGCGCCAAAGGCCTGAACGAAGCAGATATCGAAAAGCTGGCACCGCACAAGGTGATTCCGGGCAACCGCCCGAGCAACACCCTGGTGGTCGAGCGCATCAGCCCACGCCGCCTTGGCGCGCTGGTGGCGATGTACGAGCACAAGGTCTTCGTGCAGAGCGTGGTCTGGGGCATCAACGCCTTCGACCAGTGGGGCGTGGAGCTGGGCAAGGAGCTGGGCAAGGGCGTCTACCAGCGTCTGGTCGGCAGCCTGGAAGACAGCGCCGAAGATGGCTCGACCCAAGGGCTGATCAACTACTTCCGCGGACGTCATCGCGGTTGACCTGAACGCTGAATTCGCGGGCGAGCCCGCTCCTGCAGGCCCTTGTAGGAGCGGGCTCGCCCGCGAAGAGGCCAGCACAGGTTGAACAACAGTTCCAGCTACACTGTCCATCGAATAGCCGTTGAAGTCCCTCCGACAAGAGCAGGACCACCCGCCATGTTCGATATCCGCGACTACCCCCAGGCCCTGTCTGTCAGCCAGGCCGCCGAACTCTCCGACGCAGATTACCGCCGCCTCTACCGCCAGTCGGTGGACGATCCCGATACCTTCTGGGCCGAGCAGGCCAAACGCCTGGACTGGATCAAGCCCTGGTCGAGCGTGCAACAGTGCGACCTCAAGACCGGCACCGCACGCTGGTTCGATGGCGCCCAGCTCAACGTCAGTTACAACTGCATCGACCGCCATCTCGACAAACGTGGCGACCAGACCGCCCTGCTCTGGGAAGGCGACGACCCGAAAGACGCCAGACCGATCACCTACCGCGAACTGCATCGCCAGGTCTGCCGCCTGGCCAACGCCCTGAAAGCCCGTGGCGTGAAGAAAGGCGACCGGGTCTGCATCTACATGCCGATGATCCCCGAGGCCGCCTACGCCATGCTCGCCTGCACGCGGATCGGCGCCATTCACTCGGTGGTGTTCGGCGGTTTCTCCCCCGATGCCCTGCGCGACCGCATCCTCGATGCCGACTGCCGCACGGTGATCACCGCCGACGAGGGCGTGCGCGGCGGCAAGCGTATCCCGCTCAAGCAGAACGTCGACAAAGCCCTGGCCAATTGCCCGGATGTCAGCAGTGTGCTGGTGGTCAAGCGCACCGGGGGCGATGTGGTCTGGAGCGAAGGACGCGACCTCTGGTACCACGAGGCCACCGAGCACGCTGGCGACGACTGCGCCCCCGAACCGATGGCCGCCGAAGACCCGTTGTTCATCCTCTACACCTCAGGCAGCACTGGCAAACCCAAGGGCGTGTTGCACAGCACGGCGGGCTACCTGTTGCAGGCAACGATGACGTTCAAGGTGGTGTTCGACTACCGCGACGGCGAAGTCTTCTGGTGCACCGCCGACGTCGGCTGGGTCACTGGCCACAGCTACATCGTCTATGGCCCGCTGGCCAACGGTGCCATCTCGCTGATGTTCGAAGGCGTGCCCAACTACCCGGATATCTCGCGTTTCTGGCAGGTGGTCGACAAGCATCAGGTGAACATCTTCTACACCGCGCCCACGGCCCTGCGCGCCTTGATGCGCGAAGGCAACGCACCGTTGCAGGGTACCTCGCGCAAGAGCCTGCGGCTGCTCGGCAGCGTCGGCGAGCCGATCAACCCTGAAGCCTGGGAATGGTATTTCGAAGCCGTGGGGCAAAAGCGCTGCCCCATCGTCGACACCTGGTGGCAGACCGAGACCGGCGGCATCATGCTCACCCCTCTGCCCGGCACACCACGGCTGAAGCCCGGCTGTGCCACGCAACCGATGTTCGGTGTACAACCGGTGCTGCTGGACGAAAAAGGCAAACCGATCGAAGGCCCTGGTGCCGGGCTGCTGGCGATCAAGGCCAGTTGGCCAGGGCAGATCCGTAGCGTCTATGGTGATCACCAGCGTATGGTCGATACCTACTTCAAACCCATGCCCGGCTACTACTTCACCGGCGATGGCGCACGCCGCGATGCTGACGGCGACTACTGGATCACCGGGCGTATCGACGATGTGATCAACGTATCCGGCCATCGCATCGGCACCGCCGAGGTGGAGAGTGCGCTAGTCCTGCACGACAAGGTCGCCGAAGCTGCGGTGGTCGGCTACCCCCACGACCTCAAGGGCCAGGGCGTGTATGCCTTCGTCACCACGATGAATGGCATCACCGCGGACGATGCGCTCAAGGCCGAGCTGCTGGCGCTGGTCAGTAAGGAGATCGGCAGCTTCGCCAAACCCGAGCTGATCCAGTGGGCACCGGCCTTGCCCAAGACCCGCTCCGGCAAGATCATGCGGCGTATACTGCGCAAGATCGCCTGCAACGAGCTGGATAACCTCGGCGATACCTCGACCCTCGCCGACCCCAGCGTGGTCCAGGGCCTCATCGACACACGCCTCAACCACTAGACGGCCGCCAGGCGGCCAGTACAGGTCGCCATGGAAGCCTTACGTCGCCGCATCGAAACCCAGGTCATGAGCCTCACCGGGCTGGCCCTCGGCCAGCTCGACCTGGAGTCCCCAAAGGGTGACCCGGGCCTGTTCGGCCCGCAAAGCGTCAGCTGGCAAGTACATGGTGATTTCCCCAGCATGCTGATCGGCGGCATCAGCGCATTGATGCTGCAACTGCTGCATCCACTGGCACTGGCCGGGGTCTGGGATCACTCGAATTTTCGCGAAGACCTGCTCGGCCGTCTGCGCCGCACCAGTCAGTTCATCTCCGGTACGACCTTCGGCTCGACGCGAGATGCCGAATGGTTGATCGACAAGGTCCGCAGCATCCACCTCAAGGTGGTCGGCACCGCTCCCGACGGACGCCATTACGCGGCCAGCGACCCGGACCTGCTGACCTGGGTGCACGTGGCGGAGGTCAGCAATTTTCTCGCCGCCCACCTGCGCTACTGCAACCCACGGCTGCCAGTGGCTGACCAGGATGCCTACTACGACGAGATCGCCTTGATCGCTGAACGCCTGGGCGCCCGCAACGTCCCGCGTTCATGTCGTCAGGTAGACGACTATCTGCAGCACATGCGCCCACAACTGCAGTGCGATGCCCGCAGCCTGGAGGTGGTCGGCATACTGCTCGAAGCCCCGGCGCCCAGCCGGCTGGCAGAGCCCGTGGGCAAGCTGATGCTGCACGCGGGCATCGACTTGCTGCCCGATTGGGCCAGCGCCCTGCTCGGTCTGCACCAAGGCCCCCTGCAGCGTCGCATGGTGCGCCTGGGCGTGGAGCGTACAGCGCCCGTGTTGCGATGGGCCATGCGCGACGGTTCGGCGCACCGCGCCCGGCGGCGGATGGGCTTGCTCTAAGAGTTCTCCGATGTATCGGAACTGATTTGACGTGCCATACTCCAAGCACCTCCGCTCGAGACAGACGACGCCGCACATGCCCAAAGGATTGAATCGCGCCATTGGCGCCTTGCTGGCCATCGTGGCCCTGTACAGCCTGCTTGGCTTCTTCATTCTTCCCGGTGTGGGCCTGCGCATCGCCAACCAGCAACTGGCGCAGTACGCCACCGTGCCGGCGCACCTGCAGCGTATCGAGTTCAACCCGTTCAGCCTTGAGCTGACGTTGTGGGGCCTGCAGATCGGCGAGCCGGGCAAGGAGCAGGTGGCCTTCGAACGCCTCTACGCCAACCTCTCCCTCGACAGCCTATGGAGCGGCGCCCTGCACCTGGACGCGGTAGAGCTGGACAAGCCGCGCACCGAGCTGCTGTTCGCCAAGGACGGCAGCCTCAACCTCAGTCAGCTGTTCAAGCTGCCGCCGAGCGAGCCGAAACCGGACGAGCCGCCGAGCGATCCGTTCCCGCTGCGGATCGCCAGCATCAAGCTCAACGAAGGCTACCTGCACTTCCAGGACCTGCGCCCGAGCGAACCCATCGAGTTCCTCTATGACTCGATGAACCTCGAACTGAAGAACCTCAGCACCTTGCCGGACGACAGCGCCGACATGACGCTGGTCGCCAACGGCCCCAATGGCGGACGTATCGACTGGAGCGGCAACCTGAGCCTGTCGCCCATCACCTCCGAAGGCACGCTGAAGATCACCGACAGCAAGATGAAGCTGTTCTGGCCTTACGTACGTGATGCTGTACCGCTGGTGCTGGAAGACGGCGTCCTCAGCCTCGATACCCACTACAAACTGAACCTGTCCAAGGAAACCGAGCTGCTGCTCGATAACGCCTCCGTGCGCGTCGCGCCCTTCGCCATCAAGGCGCCCGATGGCCGCCCACTGGCGCGCCTGGCCAGCCTTGAGGTCAGCGAAACCTCCATCGACCTGGCCAAGCAGCTGGTGACCGTCGGCAAGATCCGTAGCGAAAAACTCGAAACCTGGGCAGCCCTCGAACGTGACGGTCAGCTCGACTGGCAGAAACTCTTCGCCAGTCAGCCCGCCAAAGCCACCCCCAAGGAAAAGGCCGAGCCCGCCACCGCAGCGCCGCCCCCCGAGGAAAACGCCGCCAAGCAGCCCAGCAAACCCTGGCAGGTTCTGCTCAAGGATGTTCAGGCACGCAACTACATGATTCACCTGGCCGACCGCAGCCAGAAAGAGCCCGTGGCACTCGATGTCGGGCCGCTCAACCTGGACATGCAAGGCTTTGACAGCCTCAACAAGTCGCCCTTCACGCTCAAGCTCGACACCGGCGTGGGCCGCCAAGGCAAGCTGCAGGCTGCCGGCCAGGTCAACCTGGCACCGGTCACCGCCAAGCTGGACGTCAGTACCCGCGACATCGACCTGCGCGTAGCCCAGGCCTACATCAGCCCGTTCATTCGCCTGGAGCTGCGCAGCGGCATGCTCGCCAGCGATCTCAAGGTCGACCTCAAGGGCACCGAGCCACTGGCCTTCAGCGTGGCGGGCAAGGCCCAGGTCAACCAGTTGCACACCCTCGACACGATCAAGGGGCGCGACTTCGTGAAATGGCAGCAGGTGAACGTCGATGGGCTGTCCTATGTGCACGGCGACGCCCTTTCGATCGACAAGGTCACCCTGTTGCAGCCCTACGCGCGCTTCATCATCAACGAAGACCGCACCACCAGTGTCGACGACCTTCTCATCCCGCAACCTGCTGACGCACCAACCGCCAGCCAAGCGAAACCGGCCACAGCCAGCAATGAAAAGCCGCTGGGCATCCGAATCGGCCAGATCGATATCAACGATGGCTCGGCCAACTTCGCCGACCTGACATTGACGCCCAACTTCGCCACCGCCGTACAGCAGTTGAACGGCCAGATCGGCACCATCGACAACCGCAAGCCGCTCCCGGCGAAAGTGGACGTCAAAGGCAAGGTCGATCGCTACGCGCCGGTGACCATCAAGGGCGCATTGAATCCGTTCGACCCGATGGCCAGCCTCGACATCGCCACCAGCTTCAAGCGCGTCGAACTGACCACCCTGACGCCCTACTCCGGCAAGTTCGCCGGGTTCCGCATCCGCAAGGGACGTCTGAATCTCGACCTGCACTATGTGATCACAAAGGGCCAGCTCAAGGCCGAGAACAAGGTCGTGGTGGAGCAACTGCAACTGGGTGAAAAAGTCGACAGCCCCGATGCCGTCGACCTGCCTATTCGCCTCGCTGTCGCGTTGCTCAAGGATACCGAGGGCAAGATCTCCATCGAGCTGCCTGTCACGGGCGATCTCAACAACCCGCAGTTCAGCGTCATGCCGATCGTCTGGCAAACCCTGCGCAACCTGGTGCTGCGTGCGGCGCAGGCGCCGTTCAAGTTCATCGGCGGATTGATTGCCGGTGGCGGTTCGGAGGATCTGGGCAACGTATCCTTCGCTCCCGGCTCCAGCGATCTCAGCAGCGAGGCCCAGTCGGCCCTGGACAAACTGGCCTCGGCCCTGCAACAGCGGCCGGAACTGCGCCTGGAGATCGAAGGGACCAGCGCACAGAGCAGCGACGGCCCATTGATCGCCCAACAGCGTCTGGAACGCGAATACCAGGCGACCTGGTACAAGATTCTGCAGCGGCGCGGTGACAAGGTACCGGCCAATGCCTCGATGCTGGTGATCGACGACAGCGACAAGCCGGCCATGCTCGAGGGCATCTACCGCACCCGTCTCAAGCAGCAGCCACCTGCAGAATGGGAAAAGCTCAGCCGCGAAGAGCGCACCACCAAGCTGCGCGAGGCAGTGATCAAATCCTGGGCCGAAAGCGCGGCCTTGCTGCGCAACCTCGGCCAGGACCGGGCGAGCAGCATCAAGGACTACCTGGTAGACAAGGGCAAGCTGGAGGATGACCGGGTGTACTTCATCGACACTACCTTGGGTCAGGCCGAGAGCGACGGGCGAGTAATCACACCGATGCATCTGGACGCAGAGTAATCCCTGAACACTTTCAGACGCGCAAAGAGAAAGCCCCGGCAGATGCCGGGGCTTTCTCTTTGGGTGGCCAGATCCTTCTGACCGGCGGGACAATCCTTATTCGGTTTTCAGCGCTTCAGCAGTTACGTCTTTCACGCCTTTGATCTTCTTGGTGATGTTCACCGCGGTTTCTTTCTGCGATGGGGTGACCTTCGTGTCCGAAGACAGGGAGACAACACCGTGGCTGGTTTCAACCTTGATATCGCTGCCTGGGATGCCTTTTTCGGTCAGCAGATCAGCCTTGACCTTGGTGGTGATCCAGGTGTCCGAGGTTTCTTGCTTGGCATCGGCCACCGGTTGGTTGGAAGCCAGCATCACTGGAGCTTGGGTAGCCTCTGCGGCGAATGCGCCGTTAGCCATCGACAGAGTCAGGGCGGTAGCAGTAGCGGCAGCAATGGCAAACTTCTTCATGTGGGTCACTCCTGTTTATTCGAAAGATCTGCGCCGTGGTTCCTGGCTGCAGGTATGAAGGTAGTTGCAGGGGCTGTGCCAGTTTTTCCGCTTCGCTTGATTCCTTTAAAAACAAAGAGTTACGGCATTTCACTTGTCAGGGGAATCGTGCAATTTGCAAGCCCGGCGAAAAACCTGCATGCAAGATGCAAGTCCAACAGGTTTTTCTGCGCGCATAAAAAAGGACCTCCGAGGAGGTCCTTTTTCAGTCATTGCCGATAAGGCTTAGACACCCGATGCCTTGGCAGCGGCGACGTCCTTGATCGACAGCTTGATACGGCCGCGGTTGTCCACGTCCAGTACCAGTACTTCGACTTCCTGGCCTTCTTTCAGCACGTCGGTGACCTTCTCTACACGCGCATCGCTGAGCATGGAGATGTGCACCAGACCGTCCTTGCCAGGCAGGATGTTGACGAAGGCGCCGAAGTCGACGATACGCTCGACCTTGCCGACGTAGATCTTGCCGATCTCGGCTTCTGCGGTGATACCCAGGATGCGCTGCTTGGCAGCATCTGCCGCTTCCTTGGTTTCGCCGAAGATCTTGATCGAGCCGTCGTCTTCGATGTCGATCGAAGCCTTGGTCTCTTCACAGATGGCGCGGATGGTGGCGCCGCCTTTACCGATGACGTCACGGATCTTGTCGGTGTCGATCTTCATCGCGATCATGGTCGGGGCGTTGGCCGACAGCTCGGTACGCGACTGACCGATGATCTGGTTCATCTGGCCGAGGATGTTCAGGCGAGCTTCCAGGGCCTGGCCCAGGGCGATCTCCATGATCTCTTCGGTGATGCCGTTGATCTTGATGTCCATCTGCAGCGCGGTGACGCCTTTGGCGGTACCGGCAACCTTGAAGTCCATGTCGCCCAGGTGGTCTTCGTCACCGAGGATGTCGGTCAGGATCGCGAACTTCTCGCCTTCCTTGACCAGGCCCATGGCGATACCGGCAACCGGCGCTTTCATCGGAACGCCAGCGTCCATCAGAGCCAGGGAAGCACCGCAGACCGAAGCCATGGAGCTCGAACCGTTGGATTCGGTGATTTCCGAAACGACGCGGATGGTGTACGGGAACACGTCAGCGGCAGGCAGCATGGCCTGAACCGAGCGACGAGCCAGACGGCCGTGACCGATCTCGCGACGGCCAGCACCGCCCATGCGACCACATTCGCCTACCGAGAACGGCGGGAAGTTGTAGTGCAGCATGAAGGGGTCTTTCTTCTCGCCTTCGAGAGTGTCCAGCAGCTGGGCGTCACGGGCGGTGCCGAGGGTGGCAACGACCAGGGCCTGGGTTTCACCACGGGTGAACAGTGCCGAACCGTGGGTCTTGGGCAGAACACCGACTTCGATGTTCAGCGGACGTACGGTCTTGGTGTCGCGACCGTCGATACGCGGCTTGCCGTTGACGATGTTTTCGCGAACGGTGCGGTACTCGATTTCGCCGAAGATGTCTTTGACTTCGCTCGCCGATGGCTGGCCTTCCTCACCGGAGAACTTGGCGACGGCCTGGTCGCGCAGCTCGCCCAGACGCGCGTAGCGGTCGGCCTTGACGGTGATGGTGTAGCCCTGGGATACGGCTTCACCGAACTCGGCGCGAATAGCGTCGAACAGTGCAGTGTTGGCAACGGCTGGTTTCCAGTCCCAGGTTGGTTTGCCGGCTTCGGCGGCCAGTTCCTTGACGGCCTTGATCACAGCCTGGAACTCGTCGTGGGCGAACAGCACGGCGCCCAGCATCTGGTCTTCGGTCAGCTCCTGGGCTTCCGATTCGACCATCAGTACGGCGTCGGAGGTACCGGCAACGACCATGTCCAGGCTCGAGGCAGCCAGTTGCTCGTAGGTCGGGTTAAGCAGGTAGCCGGTGCTTTCATGGAAGGCAACGCGGGCGGCGCCGATCGGGCCTTCGAACGGAATGCCGGAGATGGCCAGGGCAGCCGAGGTACCGATCATCGCAGCGATGTCCGGATCGGTCTTCTTGCTGGTGGAAACCACGGTGCAGACGACCTGCACTTCGTTCATGAAACCTTCAGGGAAGAGCGGGCGGATCGGACGGTCGATCAGACGCGAGGTCAGGGTTTCTTTCTCGGAAGGACGGCCTTCACGCTTGAAGAAACCGCCAGGGATCTTGCCAGCGGCGTAGGTCTTTTCCTGATAGTGCACGGACAGCGGGAAGAAGCCCTTGCCTGGATCGGCTTGCTTGGCACCGACCACGGTCACCAGCACGGTGACATCGTTGTCGACGGTGACCAGCACGGCGCCGGTGGCCTGACGGGCAATGCGGCCCGTTTCGAGAGTGACGGTCGATTGACCGAACTGGAACGTCTTGATTACCGGGTTCACGGTTTCCTACCTTTTCAGTGGCTCTTGGGGGAACTGGGAAAACTGGGATCTTGCGAATTCTTGGGCGGAAGGGAGTGTCGACTCCGTTGACCGTCCAGATACAACACGAGGCTGGGAGCCTGGGCGTCTTGCGAAAAATTCGCTCAACGGCATCAGGCTGCCAACCTCGGAGATACGCGTGGCGTGTCCAAGGGTAGCGCTGACAAGCAGCGCTCCCCAAGCATGCGACACGCCATGCACACCACTGGCCAGTCCGCTATTAGCGACGCAGGCCCAGGCGACCGATCAGGGCGCTGTAACGAGTGGTGTCTTTGCCCTTCAGGTAATCCAGCAGCTTACGACGCTGGTTGACCATACGGATGAGACCACGACGGGAGTGGTGGTCTTTTTCGTTGGCCTTGAAGTGGCCTTGCAGCTTGTTGATGTTGGCGGTCAGCAGAGCAACCTGCACTTCCGGGCTACCGGTATCGCCGGCGGCTTGCTGGTAATCGGCAACGATCTGAGCTTTTTCTTCGACGCTGAGGGCCATTTGGCTTCTCCTGATAAACGGATCCCGCAAGCGGGGTCCAATAGGCCAGGGACTTGAATCCCTGTATTAATAAAAAGAGGTATGACCGTGCCTACTGACAGCCATCCTCGGTTCCCCAGCGCACGACCGAAGCCCTGCCCTGTGGTTTCGGTCATTCCGACCGAATCAGCCGACGCGGCGCAATGCGCCCGTCTTCGCTCACTTCACCGATACCGATGAAGCGACCATTGTGATCCTGTACCCGGACCATGCCGAACTGCGGCGCGTCCGGTGCTCGCACTGCCTGACCGTGCAGCCAGTAGAACGCGCTGTGCTCGGACAACAGTACCAGCGGCCAGTCCTGCAGCCCGCTGTCGGACGGCATGAGGAAGCGATCGAGTGCTTCGTTGCCGCCTTCGGCATGGGCCTGCTCGAGCTCCTCGAGCGTCACGGTCTGTGCCAGGGCGAAAGGCCCGGCCTGGGTGCGACGCAATTCTGCGACATAGGCACCACAGCCCAGCACCTCACCGATATCCTCGACCAACGTGCGGATATAGGTGCCTTTGCTGCAGCCGACCGAGAGGCGCGCACGGGTGCCTTCGCACTCGAGCAACTCCAAGCGGTTAATAGTAACAGAACGCGCCTCGCGCTCCACTACCTCTCCTGCACGCGCCAACTTGTAAAGCGGCTGGCCGTCACGCTTGAGCGCCGAGTACATCGGCGGCACCTGGCGGATTTCACCTCGAAAACGCGGGATCGCGGCTTCGATATCGGCGCGACCAACGGTCACCTCACGGGTCTGCAGCACCTCGCCTTCGGCGTCCGCGGTGCTGGTAGTCTGCCCCAGCTGCATGACGGTTTCGTAGCCCTTGTCGGAATCGAGCAAGTACTGCGAAAACTTGGTCGCCTCACCGAAGCACAGCGGCAAAACACCGGTGGCCAGTGGGTCGAGGCTGCCGGTATGGCCGGCCTTTTCTGCATTGAGCAGCCAGCGGACCTTCTGCAACGCTGCATTGGAGGTGAACCCCAAGGGCTTGTCGAGCAGGATGATACCGCTGACGTTACGACGGATACGTTTGACCTGGGCCACCGCTTACTCCTTGGTGTCCAGCTCGTCGGCATCCTTGTGCAGGCGATCTTCGGCCACCGCACGTTCGATCAGTGCCGAGAGGTGAACACCCCGGCTGACACTTTCATCGAAGTGGAAATGCAGTTGTGGAACGCTGCGCAGTTGCATCGCCCGCCCGAGGTGCAGACGCAGGAAACTGGCGGCACTGTTGAGCGCCTTCAGGGTCTGGGGGACGGCGTCGGCGTCATCCTGGCCCATCACCGTGATGAAGACCTTGGCGTGACCGAGATCACGACTGACGTCGACCGCGGTGATGGTCACCAGGCCCACACGTGGATCCTTGACTTCACGGCGGATCAGCTCGGCCAGCTCGCGCTGCATCTGGTCGCCGATGCGTTGGGTACGGCTATATTCTTTTGCCATTTTTGCTACCTGTATCTTAAAGCGGCAAACGCCCGGTCAGGCGGGTGTGCCTGACCGGGCGTTACCTTCAGAGGCCCAGCCAGCCGCCTTGCGACGGGGCCTGGGCCGCGCCCATCCCTTACAGGGTACGGGCAACCTGGACTTTCTCGAAGACTTCGATCTTGTCGCCGACCTTGACGTCGTTGTAGCTCTTGACGCCGATACCGCATTCCATGCCGTTACGCACTTCGGCGGCGTCGTCCTTGAAGCGACGCAGCGATTCCAGCTCGCCTTCGAAGATCACAACGTCCTCGCGCAGTACGCGGATCGGACGGTTGCGGTACACGGTACCTTCGATGACCATACAGCCAGCGATGGCGCCGAACTTCGGCGAACGGAACACATCACGCACTTCGGCGACACCCAGGATGTTCTCGCGAACATCGCTGCCGAGCATGCCGGTCAGTGCTTTCTTGACGTCTTCGATGATGTCGTAGATCACGTTGTAGTAACGCATATCCAGACCTTCCTGCTCGACGATCTTGCGCGCGCCGGCATCGGCACGCACGTTGAAGCCGAACAGTACTGCATTCGAAGCCAGCGCCAGGTTGGCATCGCTCTCGGTGATACCACCGACGCCGCCACCGATGACACGCACCTGAACTTCGTCGTTGCCCAGGCTGCCGAGCGAGCCCTGGAGTGCTTCCAGAGAGCCGCGCACGTCGGTCTTGAGGACGATGTTGAGGGTCTTCTTCTCTTCCTGACCCATGGTCTCGAAGATGTTTTCCAGCTTGCCGGCGTGAGCACGGGCCAGCTTGACCTCGCGGTACTTGCCTTGACGGAACAGGGCGACTTCACGTGCCTTCTTCTCGTCAGCGACCACGGACAGCTCGTCACCGGCTTCCGGAGTACCATCCAGGCCGAGGATCTCGACCGGGATCGACGGGCCGGCTTCCTTCACAGGCTTGCCGTTCTCGTCGAGCATGGCACGTACGCGGCCATAATTGGAGCCAACCAGAACCATGTCGCCCTGACGCAGCGTACCGTCCTGAACCAGGATGGTGGCTACCGGACCGCGGCCCTTGTCCAGACGCGACTCGACGACAACGCCACGACCAGGTGCGGTCGGGGTAGCGGTCAGTTCGAGAATCTCGGCCTGCAGCAGGACGGCCTCGAGGAGTTCGTCGACACCGGTACCCATCTTCGCCGAAACCTTGACGAACGGAGTGTCACCACCCCAGTCCTCGGAGGTCACGCCTTCGACGGCCAGTTCGTTGCGGATGCGATCGAGGTCGGCACCCGGCTTGTCGATCTTGTTCACCGCGACCACCAGCGGAACACCAGCAGCTTTCGCATGCTGAACGGCCTCACGGGTCTGTGGCATCACGCCGTCGTCCGCCGCCACCACCAGGATGACGATGTCGGTCGCCTTGGCACCGCGGGCACGCATTTGGGTAAACGCAGCGTGGCCCGGAGTATCGAGGAAGGTGACCATGCCGCGGTCGGTTTCCACGTGGTAGGCACCGATGTGCTGGGTGATACCACCGGCTTCGCCAGCGGCGACCTTGGCACGACGGATGTAGTCGAGCAGCGAGGTCTTGCCGTGGTCGACGTGGCCCATGACGGTCACGACCGGCGCGCGGGACTCGACTTCACCTTCGAACTTCAGCGATTCGGCCAGGGAGTCTTCCAGGGCGGTATCGCTGACCAGGGTGACCTTGTGGCCCAGCTCTTCGGCGACCAACTGAGCGGTCTCCTGGTCAAGCACCTGGTTGATGGTGACCGGAGTACCCAGCTTGAACATGAACTTGACGACTTCGGCAGCCTTGACCGACATCTGCTGAGCCAGCTCGGAGACGGTGATGGTCTCGCCGATGCTGACATCACGGATGACCGGACCAGTCGGGCTCTGGAAGCCGTGCTGGTTGCGCTTCTTCAGTTTGCTCTTGCCGCCACGGCCACGACGCGCGCCATCGCTCTCTTCGTCAGTGGTGCGCGGTGCAGCGCGCGGAGTCGGAGCTTTTTCCTTCTCCTTGACCTTGACCTTGATCGAAACGCGAGGGGCTTCGCCACGACGTTCGCCACCAGCGCCACGACGATCGTCGTCACGGGTGCGGTTTTCGTTGCGACGGTTCTCGTCCTTCTTGCGCTCGGCGGCACGTGCGGCGGCGTCATCGGACACCGGGGCATCAGCCACTACAGGCTCGGCAGCAGCCGGAGCCGGCTCGGCACGTGGCGCAGGCGCCACAACCGGAGCTTCGGCGGCCTGACGGCGAGCCTGCTCTTCGTTACGCTGGCGAGTCTCGGCCTCGACCTTCTCACGCGCAGCATTCTCAGCGGCACGGCGCTCTTCAGCCTCACGCTTCTGCTCGGCCTGGATCTCTTCCGGGCTGCGCTGCACGAATACTTTCTTCTTGCGTACTTCTACGCTGATGCTCTTGCTACCGGCGACACGCAGGGTGCTGGTGGTCTTGCGCTGCAAGGTAATCTTGCGTGGCTCTTCCGCCTTGCTCTTGTGGCTGCTCTTCAGATGAGTCAGCAGAACCTGCTTCTCATTGTCGGTCACTACCTGACCGGCGTCGGTGTGCGGCAGACCTGCCTCACGCATCTGCTGCAGCAGGCGCTCTACCGGTGCCTCGACCTCTTGGGCCAGTTCTTTCACCGTGACTTGCGTCATGCACTTCTCTCCTCAGGCCGCGCCTAATTACTCGAACCAGTGGGCTCGGGCGGCCATGATCAACTTGCCGGCACGCTCTTCGTCGATGCCGTCGATGTCGAGCAGGTCGTCGATCGACTGCTCGGCCAGGTCTTCGCGGTTAACCACGCCGCGCACCGCCAGTTCCGCCGCCAGATCCTTGTCCATGCCCTCGAGGGAGAGCAGGTCTTCGGCCGGATGGGCGTCTGCCAGTTTTTCTTCGGTAGCGATGGCTTTGGTCAACAAACGGTCCTTGGCACGAGCACGCAACTCGTTGACGATTTCCTCGTCGAAGCCATCGATGTTGAGCATTTCTTCCAACGGTACGTAAGCAATTTCTTCGAGGCTGGTGAAGCCTTCGTCGACCAGCACCTGTGCCAGCTCTTCGTCGACTTCCAGTTCCTCGATGAAGTTACGCAGGATGTCACCTGTTTCAGCTTGCTGCTTGGCCTGGATATCCTTCTCGGTCATCACGTTCAGGGTCCAGCCAGTCAGCTGACTGGCCAGGCGAACGTTCTGACCGCCGCGGCCGATGGCCTGCGCCAGGTTGTCCTCGGCAACGGCGATGTCCATTGCGTGGGCATCCTCGTCAACGATGATCGCCGCGACTTCGGCCGGCGACATGGCGTTGATGACGAACTGCGCCGGGTTCTCGTCCCACAGGACGATATCCACACGCTCACCACCCAACTCACCGGAGACTGCCTGGACGCGCGAACCCCGCATGCCGATGCAGGCGCCTTGAGGATCGATACGCTTGTCCTTGGAACGCACGGCGATCTTGGCACGCGAACCCGGATCACGGGATGCTGCCATCACCTCGATCAGGCCCTCGGCGATTTCCGGCACTTCGATGCGGAACAGCTCGATCAGCATCTGCGGTGCGGTACGCGACAGGATCAACTGCGGGCCACGGTTCTCGGTGCGAATTTCCTTGAGCAGTGCACGCAGGCGCACACCGACGCGGAAAGTCTCACGCGGGATGATGTCTTCGCGAGCCAGCAGCGCCTCGGCATTGTTGCCCAGGTCGACGATGACGTTGTCGCGAGTGACCTTCTTGACGGTGCCGGAGATGATCTCGCCGACACGCTCGCGGTAGGCGTCGACCACTTGGGCGCGCTCGGCCTCGCGAACCTTCTGCACGATGACCTGCTTCGCAGTCTGGGCGGCGATACGACCGAACTCGATGGACTCGATCTTCTCCTCGATCACGTCGCCAATCTTGGCGTCCGGATGAGAGTCCTTGATCTTGTCCAGCCAGGTTTCGATCGCCGGATCGTCCAGGTCGTTTTCGTCGACCACGGTCCAGCGACGGAAGGTCTCGTAGCTACCGGTGTGGCGGTTGATTTCCACACGCAGATCGACTTCGTCTTCAAAACGTTTTTTGGTTGCAGTAGCCAGGGCCACTTCCAGCGCTTCGAAAATGACGCCGGGTGGTACACCCTTTTCGTTGGATACCGATTCAACAACCAGCAGTACTTCTTTGCTCATCGTACGCCTCGCCTTGCGCAAGCCATTAGGCCCGGAATGTCCGCCGGGCCCGGCACGTCTCAGTCAAAACTGGGAATAATATTGGCCTTGTCGATCGAGTCGATCGGCAGCAGGAATTCGTTGGTATCCACCTGGATCACCACGTCCTGATCCTCCACACCGCGGAGAAGGCCCTGGAAGTTACGAC
This sequence comes from Pseudomonas sp. S44, assembly GCF_016624805.1. NCBI lineage: Bacteria > Pseudomonadati > Pseudomonadota > Gammaproteobacteria > Pseudomonadales > Pseudomonadaceae > Pseudomonas > Pseudomonas sp. S44. The sequence continues at coordinate 45,925 of NZ_JACVTY010000027.1, read as the reverse complement.
GACCCTCGAAGGGCGTACGCAGCTTGATCTTCACTTGCTCGCCCGCATGCGAAGCAAACTGTTCCAGTGTGAACAGCGGGCGATCCATGCCTGGAGAGGACACCTCGAGGGTGTATTCACTGCTGATCGGATCTTCCACATCAAGAATGGCGCTGGCCTGACGGCTGACCGCTTCGCAGTCGTCCACCAGGATGCCGTCTTCCTTGTCGATATAGATGCGTAGTACCGAATGCTTACCCTGGGAAACGTATTCGATCCCCCAGCACTGATAGCCCAGACCCTCGACAACCGGGGCCAACAAGGCCTGCAACTGTTCTAGCTTGCTCGACACCTGAACCCCCTCGTGCATGCTGTGCAAATAAAAAATGGGCGAAGCGCCCATCCCTGAAAGCGCCGTTGAACAACGACGCGAAGAACTGTTCAGCTAGCAAAAAGCCCCTGAAAAGGGGCTCCGCTGAAGCTGGTTGCGGGGGCTGGATTTGAACCAACGACCTTCGGGTTATGAGCCCGACGAGCTACCAAGCTGCTCCACCCCGCGACAAAGCTGGGGCGAAAGTATAAGACCGAACCCTGTGCAGGGTCAATCCGACCTCCACCTGCAAGAAAGCCCGCTAAAGCGGGCTCTCATGCTTCAATTGGTACCGAGAAGGGGACTCGAACCCCTACACCCTATGGGCACAACCACCTCAAGGTTGCGTGTCTACCAATTCCACCACCTCGGCAATATTACATCTTGAAACCCGTTACTTCTGCTCTTCGGTAGGAGGAGGGACGTCACCTTTTGGGGCGGCTTCACTCTTCTGTTCCTGGAGCACCGGTACATCATCATTTACTGCCGGCTTTTGCTCTTTAACTTCCAGCACTGCTGGATCTGGCAAACCGGCTTGAGTCAGCTGGTGTGCCTGCTGCTTGGCGAAGTATCCTAACCCAAGTGCAGTCAAAAAGAAAGTGGCGGCAAGTATAGCAGTAAATTTACTCAGGAAGGTAGCAGAACCTTGGCTTCCGAACACAGTATTTGAAGCACCTGCGCCGAAAGATGCACCTGCTTCCGCACCTTTACCCTGTTGCATCAGAACCAGCGCTACCAGCGCCAGTGCAGCCAACAGATGAAAAACAACTACGACTGTTTCCAGCATATGTTCAGTTTCCTGCGGCGCGACAAATTGCACCGAATTCGTCTGCGTTCAGGGATGCTCCACCAATGAGCCCCCCATCAATATCCGGCATGCCGAACAGTTCGGCCGCATTGGCCGCCTTCACGCTACCGCCGTAGAGAAGTTGCACATTCGCTGCAACTTCGGCGTCCAGCGCCTTCAGCTGCGCACGGATGGCAGCGTGCACATCCTGGGCTTGCTGAGGCGAGGCCGTCAAACCAGTGCCAATGGCCCATACAGGCTCATAGGCAATTACTGCATTGGCAAAAGCCTTGATACCGAATGCATCGATAACACTGCTTAGTTGACGCCCGACAACTTCGAGCGTCTTGCCAGCCTCGCGTTCCTCGAGGGTTTCCCCTACGCAGAGCACCGGCTTCAAACCACTTGCCTGTGCGGCTGCAAACTTGCGATTCAGCACTTCGTCCGTTTCACCAATAATCTGGCGACGCTCCGAATGGCCAATCAACACCAACTTGCAACCGACTTCAGCCAACTGACTAGGTGCAACTTCACCTGTCAGCGCACCCTGTTCGGGCTGTACTGCAGAATTCTGTGCTCCAACGATGATTCCCTTGCCGCTCAACTCATCAATGACTTGATTGATGAACAGCGACGGCGGAAACACCGCAACTTCGACACCACCAGGAAGAACCAGATTACTCAGGCTCAGGCTCAGCTCAGCGACGCTGGCGCGGGTACCGTGCATCTTCCAGTTACCAGCTACCATGGGGCGACGCATGCTCTACCTCGTCGGTCAAAGTGGGCGCAGATCTTACCCAACCAGAATCGCGCTGGCAAGCGTCTTTCAGGCACAAACTTCTGCAACGACCTTGGCCAAGGCTTCGGCGTGGCCGCGCACCTGACTTTCGTCGTCCCCCTCGACCATCACCCGCAGCAGCGGCTCGGTCCCGGACTTGCGCAGCAGCACACGGCCACGGCCAGCCATCGCCTCGGTGACCTTGGCGCTGGCTTCCTGCACGGCAGGATTTTCCAGCGGATCGGCACTACCGGCGGCATAACGGACATTGATCAGTACCTGCGGGCATTTGCGAATCGCCTGACGTGCCTGGGCAAGGTTTTCGCCACGACGCTTGAGCGCCATCAACACCTGCAGTGCCGCAATGATCGCGTCGCCTGTGGTGGTGTGGTTGCAGCACACCACATGGCCGGAGTTCTCACCACCGAGCAGCCATTCGCGTTCAAGCAGCTCGGCCATGACATAGCGGTCACCGACCTTGGCGCGTGCGAATGGAATGTCGAGGTCCTTGAGCGCCAGCTCCAGGCCCAAGTTACTCATGAGCGTGCCAACTACCCCGCCCTGCAGCTTGCCTCGCTCCTGGAGGTCGCGGGCAATGATGAACAGCAACTCGTCACCGTCGACGATCGCTCCCGTATGATCGACCATCAGCACCCGGTCGCCATCGCCATCGAAGGCGATACCCAGGTCGGCATGCCCCACCAGCACGGCAGCCTGCAGCGACTCGATATGCGTGGAACCACAGCCCTCGTTGATGTTCAAGCCATCAGGCTGGGCATGCAGTACAGTGACATCCGCACCCAATTCGCGGAACACGCTCGGAGCGACCTTGTAGGTGGCACCATGGGCGCAATCGACGACCAGCTTGAGGCCAGCGAAATCAGTGCTGCTGGGCACGCTGCTCTTGCAGAACTCGATGTAGCGACCGGCAGCGTCGTTGATGCGAGAAACCTTGCCCAGTTTGCTCGACTCGACCACATTCATCGGCTGATCGAGCAGTTCCTCGATCATCAGCTCGACCTCGTCTGGCAGCTTGGTGCCGTTGCCCGAGAAGAACTTGATGCCGTTGTCATCATGCGGATTGTGCGAAGCACTGATGACGATACCCGCTTCAGCATGGAAGGTGCGAGTCAGGTAGGCGATGGCCGGGGTCGGCATCGGCCCGAGGAGCATCACGTCAGCGCCGGCAGCCGAGAGGCCAGCCTCCAGAGCCGACTCGAACATGTAGCCGGAGATACGGGTATCCTTGCCCACCAGAACGCGGCAATTGCCCTGCTTGCGGAAGGCCATGCCCGCCGCCCAGCCGAGCTTCAGCATGAAGTCGGGAGTAATTGGATATTCGCCAACGCGACCACGGATACCATCGGTACCAAAGTATTTTCTGCTCATAGAAACTCCAAACGTTCTTATTCGGCGCTCTGTACCGCAGCGATCATGCGCACCACATCGACGGTCTCGGCCACATCATGTACGCGCAGGATGCTCGTCCCCATGGTCATGGCCAATGCCGCCAGTGCGAGGCTGCCGTACAGCCGCTCGCCGACCGGACGATCCAGCGCCTGGCCGATCATGCTCTTGCGCGAGACGCCCACCAGCAGTGGCCGCCCCAGGCGATAGAGTGCTTCCATATGCTTGAACAGGCTCAGGTTGTGCGCCAGGTTCTTGGCGAACCCGAAGCCCGGATCAAGAATGATTCGTTCCGCGCCGATGCCGACTGCCGCGCAGGCAGCCATACGCCGCTCCAGATAGCTAGCCACCTCTTGGGTGACATCGTCATACCGCGGATTGTCCTGCATGTTACCCGGCTCACCGCGCATGTGCATCAGGCATACCGGCAGGCCGGTGTCGGCCGCAGCATCCAGCGCACCATCGCGTTCCAGGGCGCGCACATCGTTGATCAGCCCGGCGCCAAGCCGAGCCGTCTCGCGCATTACCGCGGGCGTAGAGGTATCGACCGAGATGATGACATCAAGGCGACTGCTGATAGCCTCGACGATCGGAGCGACCCGCTCCAGCTCCTCGACGGGCGACACTGCGCGAGCGCCGGGACGGGTGGATTCGCCACCTACATCGATAAGCGTGGCACCCGCCGCGACCATCGTCTCGGCATGGCGCAAGGCCTCGTCGCGGCGGCTGAAGCGACCGCCGTCGGAAAATGAATCAGGGGTGACGTTGAGAATACCCATGACATGGGTACGGGACAAATCAAGAACCCGGTTGCCGCAAGGCAACCGGGTCGGGTACTGCTGAGAGGTCATATGAACCCTTAGTGTTGAGCCGCCGGACCGCCGATCGGCGACTCTGGACGATCACCCTGGGACGCCTGATTGCCGGAGGTACCGGCATCGTTGTCCCAGTCGCGCGGCTCGCGCGGCGTACGACCTGCCATGATGTCGTCGATCTGGTCGGCATCGATGGTTTCGTACTTCATCAGGGCCTCGGCCATCGCGTCAAGCTTGTCGCGGTTGTCGGTGAGGATCTGCTTGGCGGTGGCATAGCACTGATCGATGATGCTGCGCACCTCGGAATCGATCAACTTGGCGGTCTCCCCGGAGACGCTGGCGTGCTGGCTGCCAGCACTGCGGCCAAGGAACACCTCGCCCTCTTCTTCGGCGTACATCAACGGACCGAGCTTCTCGGACAGGCCCCACTTGGTGACCATGTTCCGGGCGATCTGGCTGGCACGCATGATGTCGTTGGACGCACCCGTGGTGACGCCATCGAAGCCCAGGGTCATCTCCTCGGCAATACGGCCGCCGTACAGCGAACAGATCTGGCTGATCAGCGCACGCTTGGAGAGGCTGTAGCGATCTTCCTCGGGCAGGAACATGGTCACACCGAGCGCACGACCGCGCGGAATGATCGAGACCTTGTACACCGGGTCATGCTCAGGCACCACACGACCAACGATGGCGTGACCGGCCTCGTGATAAGCCGTGTTCTGCTTCTCTTTCTCGGACATGACCATGGTCTTGCGCTCGGCACCCATCATGATCTTGTCCTTGGCCAGCTCGAACTCCTTCATCTCGACCAGGCGCTTGCTGGAGCGAGCGGCGAACAGCGACGCCTCGTTAACCAGGTTGGCGAGATCGGCACCGGAGAAGCCGGGAGTACCACGGGCAATGACGGCGGCGTTGACGTTCTCGCCGACCGGCACCTTGCGCATGTGCACCTTGAGAATCTGCTCGCGACCACGGATATCCGGCAGGCCGACCACCACCTGGCGGTCGAAGCGACCAGGACGCAGCAGCGCCGGGTCGAGCACATCAGGCCGGTTGGTGGCCGCGATGACGATAATGCCATCGTTCATCTCGAAGCCATCCATCTCGACCAGCAACTGGTTCAGTGTCTGCTCGCGCTCGTCGTGACCGCCCCCCATGCCGGCGCCACGGTGGCGACCGACAGCGTCGATCTCGTCGATGAAGATGATGCAAGGCGCGTGCTTCTTCGCCTGTTCGAACATGTCACGAACACGGCTGGCACCAACACCGACGAACATTTCGACGAAATCGGAACCGGAAATGGTGAAGAACGGCACTTTCGCCTCACCGGCGATGGCCTTGGCCAGCAAGGTCTTACCGGTACCGGGCGGGCCGACCATCAGCACGCCACGTGGGATACGACCGCCCAGGCGCTGGAATTTGCCTGGATCACGCAGGAACTCGACCAGCTCGCCAACTTCTTCCTTGGCTTCGTCGCAACCCGCGACATCGGCCAGGGTGGTTTTCACCTGGTCTTCGGAGAGCAGGCGCGCCTTGCTCTTGCCGAAGCTCATCGGCCCGCCCTTGCCGCCCGCACCGCCTTGCATCTGGCGCATGAAGAACATGAACACGGCGATGATCACGAGGATCGGGAAGCTGGCGACCAGCAGCTGGGTCCAGATGCTCTGCTGTTCAGGTTGCTTGCCTTCGATCACGACATGATTGTCGACCAGGTCGCCGATCAGGCCGTTGTCGGCAATGGCCGGACGAACGGTCTTGAAGTTGTCGCCATCGGTACGCTTGCCGGTGATGACGGCGCCGTCGACGGTCACACGCTCGACCTTACCGTCCTTGACCTGCTGGATGAAGTCGGAATAGTTGAGGGTCTGCGGCTCGTTAGGGCTGGAGAAGTTGTTCATCACCGTCACGAGGACAGCCGCGATGATCAACCACAGGATCAGATTCTTTGCCATGTCGTTCAATTAGCTACCCTCTGAGGTCGGCGCACGACGCAGCCGTGCCTCGCATGATATTCACCGCCCTAACTTACTACATTACCTGCGCATCCGCAGGCACCGTCTGTAACCCTTTGTGAAACCTAGACTACACGAAGTTCGGACGATCCTGAGGCCGCGGCCGATTGGAAATAACTATCGGCCAGCCCGCAACAGCCCGCTCACTCCCCCTTGTACCCCCTGGCCAGCAAGTACTGTTCACGGGACCGATCCCGAGAGGACGACGGCTTGCGCATCTGCACCTTGTCGAACTTGCTGCGCACGTCCTTGAGGTACACATCGAAGCCTTCTCCCTGGAAAATCTTGATCAGGAAGTCACCACCGGGCTTGAGCACACGGGTTGCCAGATCCAGGGCGAGCTCGCAAAGGAACATGGCTCGCGGCATGTCCACAGCGGGCGTACCACTCATATTGGGGGCCATATCGGAAATCACAAGGTCCACATGCGAATCGCCGACCGCCTGGAGAATCTGCTCGAGTACCGAATCCTGGGTGAAATCGCCCTGGATGAAGGTCACGTCAGGGATCGAGTCCATTTCCAGGATGTCGGAGGCAATCAGACGTCCTTGACCACCAATCAGACGACTGGTCACCTGCGACCAGCCGCCCGGCGCAGCACCAAGGTCGATAACGCTCATGCCGGGGCGGATGAGGCGGTCCTTTTCCTGGATCTCCAGCAGTTTGTAGCTCGCACGCGAGCGGTAGCCGTCCTTCTGCGCCTGCTTGACGAAAGGATCGTTGAAATGCTCTCTCAGCCAGTTATGGCTGCTTTTGGAACGCTGCGCCACGGGGCACCTCGATGATTAGCGTCGTGATTGACTGGGCGGAGCCAGTGGCCCTCGGGTAAAATGGCCACCAATTTTACAGAATCAGACGAAAAGGGTCAGATTATGCCGCTCAATAACGAGCAGAAGAAACAGTGCAAGTCTATTGGTCACGACCTGAAACCGGTCCTGATCGTTGCCGGTAACGGCCTGAATGAAGGTGTGATCGCCGAACTGGAGCGTGCGCTGGCCGATCACGAGCTGATCAAGGTCGAAATTCGCTCGGAAGATCGCGAAGAGCGCGCCGCCGCTATTGCCGAACTGTGCAAGGCAGGCCGTGCCGAGCTGGTACAGACCATTGGCAAGAAGGCACTGATCTATCGCAAGAACCCACAGCCGAACAAGCAGCTGTCCAACATCCACCGCTACAAGTAAAGGTGGCGCCGGTCAGTGGCGCGCCTTGCGCACCCTGACCGGGACCGGCTGGGCCACCAGCACGATGCCAGAAAAGCCCAGCACCAGGAAACAGAACATCTGCCAGCGCTCCCCTACGGAAATCCCGTAGCGCAGCGTGTAGTAGCCGACACAGGCACCAAAGCCGAGCAACAGCATCTGGCCGCGGAACTGCCGCCACCAGGCCGCCAGGCCATCCACCCTCGCCAGCACTGCCAACTGGGTCAACAGCCCGAGCAGCGCCACGCCGATCAACCAGCGATCGATCTGCCCGGCGATGTCCTGCACCAATAATGGCGCAAGGCCACTGACCTTCAGCGCCGGCACCAGCCCCACATGAAACACCCACAGGCCACCGACCCAGAATACCTGGGCCAGTTGCCAGAGGATGCCCTCGAGGGACGGCGCGCGCTGGCGCCGATCAGATGTGCTTGACTTCGACAATCTCGTACTCGACGGTGCCGCTCGGCGTCTTGACCACGACCGTATCACCCTCTTCCTTGCCAATGATGGCACGGGCGATAGGCGCGCTCGCCGAGAGCTTGCCTTTCTTGATGTCCGCTTCATCCTCGCCAACGATCTGGTAGGTCACCTGATCGCCGGTCTCGGTATTCTCCAGGTCCACGGTGGTCCCGAAAATCACCTTGCCGGTATGGGCGATGGTGGTGACATCGATCACCACCGAGTTCTGCAGACGGCCTTCGATGTCGCGGATACGCGCCTCGACCATGCCCTGCTCCTCACGGGCGGCGTGGTACTCGGCATTTTCCTTGAGATCGCCGAGCTCACGAGCCTCGCCGATCGCCTGGCTCAGACGTGGACGTTCGGTCTTGCTCAGGAACAAAAGCTCTTCTTCCAGGGCGCGAGCGCCCTGGACGGTCATCGGGTACTTGGTAATGCTCATGCTTTGAGTCCTGCATGCAGATCCTGCAGGCGACGAACGGTCTTCTCGGGACCGAATTTCAGCGCCTCGCAGATGGCTTCACCTGCCGCAATGGTGGTCGTGCAGTAGATCTTGTGCTGCAGCGCATTGCGACGAATCGAGTAGGAATCGGCGATCGACTGGCGGCCTTCGGTGGTGTTGATGATCAGCGACACTTCGTCGTTCTTGATCATGTCGACCACGTGCGGACGACCTTCGGTCACCTTGTTCACACGGCGCACTTTCAGGCCAGCCGCTTCGATAACCTTGGCGGTGCCGGCAGTAGCAACCACTTCGAAGCCCAGGGCGATCAGGTCGCGGGCAACGCCAGCCACTTGTGGCTTGTCGTCGTCACGCACGCTGATGAACGCGGTACCGCCGGTCGGCAGCACTTCGCTGGCACCCATCTGGGCCTTGGCGAAGGCTTCACCGAAGCTGTCACCGACACCCATGACTTCACCGGTCGATTTCATCTCAGGGCCGAGGATCGGGTCAACCCCTGGGAACTTGGCGAACGGGAAGACGGCTTCCTTGACGCTGTAGAAGTTCGGGATGATTTCCTGGGTGAAGCCCAGCTCTTTGAGGGTTTTACCAGCCATGACGCGGGCCGCGATCATCGCCAGCGAGGTGCCGATGCACTTGGACACGAACGGTACGGTACGCGAGGCGCGCGGGTTGACTTCGATCACGTAGATCTTGTCGCCCTGCAGGGCCATCTGCACGTTCATCAGGCCGACAACGCCCAGTTCCAGGGCCATTTTCTTGACCTGAACGCGGACTTCGTCCTGCACTTGCTGGCTCAGCGAGTAAGGTGGCAGCGAGCACGCCGAGTCACCGGAGTGAACGCCAGCCTGTTCGATGTGCTGCATGATCGCGCCGATCACCACGTCGGTGCCGTCGCAGACAGCGTCCACGTCCATCTCGATGGCGCAGTTGAGGAAGTGGTCGAGCAGGACCGGGCTGTCGTTGGACACCTGGACCGCTTCGCGCAGGTAGCGCTTGAGCTCGTCCAGCTCGTAAACGATCTCCATGGCGCGACCGCCCAGGACGTACGACGGGCGCACGACCAGCGGGTAGCCGATGCCACCAGCAGCGTTGATGGCTTCTTCTTCACTGCGCACGGTGGCGTTTGGCGGCTGCAGCAGGTTCAGGCGCTGCACCATCTGCTGGAAGCGCTCGCGGTCTTCGGCGCGGTCGATGGCGTCCGGGCTGGTACCGATGATCGGCACACCGGCTTCTTCCAGGGCACGGGCCAGTTTCAGCGGGGTCTGGCCGCCGTAGTGGACGATCACGCCCTTCGGCTTCTCGACGCGACAGACTTCCAGCACGTCTTCCAGGGTCAGCGGCTCGAAGTACAGGCGATCGGAGGTGTCGTAGTCCGTGGAGACGGTTTCCGGGTTGCAGTTGACCATGATGGTCTCGTAACCGTCTTCACGCAGGGCAAGGGCTGCGTGTACGCAGCAGTAGTCGAACTCGATACCTTGGCCGATACGGTTCGGGCCACCACCCAGGATCATGATCTTGTTGCGGGTCGACGGGTTGGCCTCGCACTCTTCCTCGTAGGTGGAGTACAGGTAGGCGGTGTCGGTGGCGAACTCGGCCGCGCAGGTGTCGACGCGCTTGTAGACCGGGAACACTTCCAGCTTGTGGCGGTGACGACGCAGGTTTTTGTCAGTGATGCCGAGCAGCTTGGCCAGGCGCTGATCCGAGAAGCCCTTGCGCTTGAGGCGCAGCATGTAGTCCTTGTCGATGGCCGACAGGGCCAGGGTCTTGACCTTCTCTTCTTCCTTGATCAGATCTTCCATCTGCACCAGGAACCACAGGTCGATACCGGTCAGCTCGAAGATTGCTTCGATCGTCATGCCCGAGCGGATGGCGTCAGCCACGTACCAGATACGCTCGGCGCCCGGTACGGTCAGCTCGCGTTTGAGGATGCTGGAGGCGTCGGCGCTGGCCAGGTCGACTTTCGGGTCCAGGCCGCAGGCGCCAACTTCCAGGCCGCGCAGGGCTTTCTGCAGGGACTCCTGGAAGGTACGGCCAATGGCCATGACTTCACCAACCGACTTCATCTGGGTGGTCAGGCGGGCGTCGGCTTTCGGGAATTTCTCGAAGGCGAAGCGTGGCAGTTTGGTAACGACGTAGTCGATGGACGGCTCGAAGGACGCCGGAGTACGACCGCCGGTGATGTCATTCTGCAGTTCGTCCAGAGTGTAGCCGATGGCCAGCTTGGCGGCGATCTTGGCGATCGGGAAGCCAGTAGCTTTCGAAGCCAGGGCGGACGAGCGCGAAACCCGCGGGTTCATCTCGATCACGACCATGCGACCGGTGTTCGGGCAGATACCGAACTGCACGTTGGAACCGCCGGTTTCGACGCCGATCTCACGCAGCACCGCCAGCGAGGCGTTGCGCATGATCTGGTATTCCTTGTCGGTCAGGGTCTGTGCGGGAGCAACGGTGATGGAGTCACCGGTGTGCACGCCCATCGGGTCGAAGTTCTCGATGGAGCAGACGATGATGCAGTTGTCCTTCTTGTCGCGGACCACCTCCATCTCGTATTCCTTCCAGCCGATCAGCGATTCGTCGATCAGCAGTTCCTTGGTCGGCGACAGGTCCAGGCCACGGGTGCAGATTTCTTCGAATTCTTCACGATTGTAGGCGATGCCGCCACCGGTGCCACCCATGGTGAACGAAGGACGGATGATGCACGGGAAGCCCAGTTTCTCGAGAACCGCGTAGGCCTCTTCCATGCTGTGGGCGATACCGGAGCGCGGGCACTCCAGGCCGATGTCCTTCATCGCCTTGTCGAAGCGCGAACGGTCTTCGGCCTTGTCGATGGTGTCGGCGTTGGCACCGATCATCTCTACACCGAACTTTTCCAGAACGCCGTGGCGCTCCAGGTCCAGGGCACAGTTCAGTGCGGTCTGGCCGCCCATGGTTGGCAGCACCGCGTCAGGGCGCTCCTTTTCGATGATCTTGGCCACCGATTGCCACTTGATCGGCTCGATGTAGGTGGCGTCGGCCATGGCCGGGTCGGTCATGATGGTGGCCGGGTTGGAGTTCACCAGGATGACGCGGAAACCTTCCTCGCGCAGGGCTTTACAGGCCTGGGCGCCGGAATAGTCGAATTCGCAGGCCTGGCCGATCACGATCGGGCCAGCGCCGAGAATCAGGATGCTTTTGATGTCTGTACGTTTTGGCATGGTTGTCACTCAAATCCGCGGGTCAGTCGGCAAGCCGTCTTGAACAATCTGGGTCAGGCGCTTCCGGACGCGGCGCGTGCCGGTCCGGGGCCTTGATGCAGGATGCTCAGCGGCGCTTGGCCATGGCATCGATGAAACGATCGAACAGTGGCGCGACATCGGTCGGGCCTGGGCTCGCTTCAGGGTGGCCCTGGAAGCTGAACGCGCTCTTGTCGGTACGCTCGATACCCTGCAGGGTGCCGTCGAACAGCGACTTGTGGATGGCGCGCACATTGCCCGGCAGGGTGGCTTCGTCGACGGCGAAACCGTGGTTCTGGCTGGTGATCATGACCACACCGGTATCCAGGTCCTGGACCGGGTGGTTGGCACCGTGATGCCCGTGCCCCATCTTGACGGTCTTGGCACCGGAGGCCAGGGCCAGCAACTGGTGGCCGAGGCAGATGCCGAACACCGGAGTCTCGGTCTCGAGAATCTCTTTGATCGCCTGGATCGCGTAGTCGCACGGCTCGGGATCGCCAGGGCCGTTGGACAGGAACACGCCGTCAGGGTTGAGGGCCAGCACTTCGCTTGCCGGCGTCTGGGCAGGTACCACGGTCACGCGGCAGCCGCGAGCAACCAGCATGCGCAGGATGTTCAGCTTGACGCCGTAGTCGTAGGCGACGACATGATACGGCAGCTCGGACGCTTCGAGGGTCGGGTGGCTGTCGGTCTTCAGCTCCCAGACGCTGGAACGCCACTCGTAGCGCTCCTTGGTGCTGACCACTTTGGCCAGGTCCATGCCCTTGAGGCCAGGGAAGGCACGTGCAGCCGCGATGGCGGCCTCTTCGCTGATATCGTCACCGGCCAGAATGCAGCCGTTCTGTGCGCCTTTCTCACGCAGGATGCGGGTCAGGCGACGGGTATCGATACCGGCGATGGCCACGACATTGTTGGCCTTGAGGTAGTCCGGCAGGGACTGGGTGTTACGCCAGTTGCTGGCCAGCAGCGGCAGGTCGCGAATCACCAGGCCCGCGGACCAGACGCGATCGGACTCGGCGTCTTCGGCGGTGGTGCCGGTATTGCCGATGTGCGGGTAAGTCAGGGTAACGATTTGCTGGGCGTAGGAAGGGTCTGTAAGGATTTCCTGGTAGCCGGTCATAGCGGTGTTGAACACCACCTCACCAACGGTTTGCCCGTCGGCCCCAATGGCCTCACCGCGAAAAATGCTGCCATCAGCAAGGGCGAGTATGGCTGGCTTTGTCAAGAAGACCTCCCGTAAATGACGCATGAAGGGGCGATCGCAGGTTGCAAAAAAGCGGAGTGCCGTATGGATACGTCACCCCGCTTTTATGTGCTGAATTCAATTCTCTGCGCGCTTTTAGTGGATACACTAAAGCTGTAGTTTACAGAAAAGTGAGGTTTCGGTCTACCGCATATGTGCCTCTAAAACACATGATTGCGACAGAACGACGTCGCCAGTGACGACTCAATGCAGCTCGAGCACATCCTGCATGTCGTACAGCCCAGGCTCGCGCCCATCGAGCCACAGCGACGCACGCACGGCCCCCTTGGCAAAGGTCATGCGGCTCGAGGCCTTGTGGGTGATCTCGACGCGCTCACCCTCTGCCGCGAACAGCACGGTGTGATCGCCGACCACATCCCCGGCACGCACGGTGGCAAAACCGATGGTCTCGCGCTTGCGCGCGCCGGTCTGGCCTTCACGACCATAGACAGCCACTTCCTGCAGATCGCGCCCCAACGCCTGGGCAACCACCTCTCCCATGCGCAGCGCAGTACCCGACGGCGCGTCGACCTTGTGCCGGTGGTGAGCCTCGATGATCTCGATGTCCACCTCGTCACCCAGTACCCGCGCAGCAGTATCGAGCAACTTCAGGCACAGATTGACGCCAATGCTGAAGTTGGCAGCGAAGACGATCGGAATCTCCTTGCCCGCCTCCGCCAGCAGGGCCTTTTCGTCCTGCGAAAAACCGGTGGTACCGATGACCATGGCCTTGCCTGCCTTGCGGCAGAACGCCAGGTTCTTCAGGGTCACCGAAGGGTGAGTGAAATCGATGAGCACATCGAACTCGTCGGCGACCTTGGTCAGGTCATCGGAAATCGGTACGCCGATACGGCCCAACGCCGCGAGCTCGCCGGCATCAGCCCCCACCAGGGTGCTGTCCGGGCGATCGATCGCTGCCGTCAGGCCCGCCTGAGGAGCCTGCTGCTGCACGGCTTCGATGAGGATCTTGCCCATCCGCCCTGCCGCACCCATCACTGCAATACGTCGCATAGCCTGTTCCTTGTCAGAGATCGCCGAAGAAGCGCTTCATACCCTCGAACCAACCACTGGCCTTGGGCGAATGGGAGCTGTCGCCCTCGAGCGAATCACGCAGCTCTTCAAGCAGCTCGCGCTGGCGGCGGCTCAGGTTGACCGGTGTCTCGACCGCGACGCGGCACAACAGGTCGCCCGCCGCACCACCACGCACCGGCGCCACGCCCTTGCCGCGCAGGCGGAACTGCTTGCCGGTCTGGGTGCCTTCCGGGATCTTCAGCTTGACCCGGCCGTCCAGTGTCGGCACTTCCAGCTCCCCACCGAGCGCCGCATCGGTGTAGCTGATCGGCACTTCGCAATACAGGTGCTTGCCATCGCGCTGGAAGATCGAATGCTCACGGACACTGATGACCACATACAGGTCGCCGGTCGGGCCACCATGCGCCCCGGCCTCGCCCTCGCCAGACAGGCGGATGCGATCACCCGTATCAACACCCGCCGGCACCTTGACCGACAGGGTCTTGTATTCCTCGACACGGCCTTCGCCGTGGCAGGAGTTGCACGGGTCGGTGATGATCTTGCCCGAGCCATGGCAACGCGGGCAGGTCTGCTGCACCGAGAAGAAACCTTGCTGCATGCGCACCTGACCGATACCGCCGCAAGTCGGGCAGGTCGACGGCGTCGAGCCCTTCTTGGCGCCGGTACCATCGCACGGCGCGCAGTTGACCAGCGTCGGCACACGGATATTGACCGTGGTGCCACGCACCGCTTCTTCCAGGTTCAGCTCAAGGGTGTAGCGCAGGTCACTGCCGCGCTGGGCGCCGCCACGACCACCGCCACGGCCACCGCCGAAGAAATCACTGAATACGTCGCCGAAGATATCGGAGAAGTTGGCGCCGCCGAAGCCGGCACCACCGCCACCCATGCTCGGGTCGACACCGGCATGGCCGTACTGATCGTAGGCCGCGCGCTTGCTGGCGTCGGAGAGCACTTCATAGGCCTCGTTGGCCTCCTTGAATTTCTCTTCCGACTCTTTGTCGCCCGGGTTGCGGTCAGGGTGGAACTTCATCGCCAGGCGGCGATAGGCCTTCTTGAGGTCACCTTCGCTGGCGCCGCGCTCGACACCCAGGACCTCATAAAAATCACGCTTTGCCATAGGTCATTTGCACTCTTGAGGGCTTTCGGCATCTGTGCACCGTGCCGTCAGCACCTGCCGCAACACGCCTGATGCGCCCTGACAGATGCTGGAAATATTTCCCGTGTTCCAGACACGCCAACGCGGGAGCAAGCCCCCGCGCGGCGACATCCTACCAGCTCACCGACCAATGGCGATGA
The DNA here is from genome assembly GCF_016624805.1 of Pseudomonas sp. S44. Taxonomy (NCBI): domain Bacteria; kingdom Pseudomonadati; phylum Pseudomonadota; class Gammaproteobacteria; order Pseudomonadales; family Pseudomonadaceae; genus Pseudomonas; species Pseudomonas sp. S44. The sequence goes on along the minus strand of NZ_JACVTY010000027.1, from coordinate 30,867 downwards.
ACTGGCCGACAACATGCAGGCATTACTGCTTGTTGTTGTCTTTCACTTCCTCGAACTCGGCGTCAACCACGTCATCGTGCTTGGCTTCCGGCTCTGCCTGCTGAGCGCCGCCCTGAGGCTGCTGAGCCTGTTGCTCGGCATACATCTTCTGAGCAACTGGCGCGGAGACTTTGGACAGCTCCTCGACCTTGGCGTCGATGGCGGCCTTGTCGTCGCCCTTGACGGCGGCTTCCAGAGCAACCACGGCAGCTTCGATCGCAGCCTTTTCCTCGGCAGTAGCCTTGTCACCGGCGTCGACGACCATCTTGCGGGTCGAGTGAACCAGCGCATCACCCTGGTTGCGGGCAGCGGCCAGCTCTTCGAACTTGCGGTCTTCCTCGGCGTTGGCCTCGGCGTCACGCACCATGCGCTCGATCTCTTCGTCCGACAGGCCGGAGTTGGCCTTGATCACGATCGACTGAGCCTTGCCGGTGGCTTTGTCTTTCGCGCCGACGTGCAGGATGCCGTTGGCGTCGATGTCGAAGGTCACTTCGATCTGTGGAACGCCACGCGGAGCTGGCGGAATGTCCGACAGGTCGAACTTGCCCAGCGACTTGTTCTGCGCGGCCTGCTTGCGCTCGCCCTGCAGGACGTGGATGGTCACTGCACCCTGGTTGTCGTCGGCAGTCGAGAACACCTGCGACTTCTTGGTCGGGATGGTGGTGTTCTTCTCGATCAGCGCGGTCATCACGCCACCCATGGTTTCGATACCCAGGGTCAGCGGGCTGACGTCGAGCAGCAGGACGTCCTTCACGTCACCGGCCAGTACTGCACCCTGGATGGCAGCACCCATGGCGACGGCTTCGTCCGGGTTGACGTCCTTGCGCGCTTCCTTGCCGAAGAAATCGGCAACGGCTTTCTGCACCAGCGGCATACGGGTCTGGCCACCGACCAGGATCACGTCGTCGATCTTGCTCGCATCGATACCGGCATCTTTCAGGGCGATGCGGCAAGGCTCGATGGTACGGCTGACCAGGTCTTCGACCAGCGACTCCAGCTTGGCGCGGGAGATCTTCACGTTCAGGTGCTTCGGACCGGTTGCATCAGCAGTGATGTACGGCAGGTTGACGTCGGTCGACTGGGCGGAAGACAGCTCGATCTTGGCCTTTTCAGCGGCTTCTTTCAGACGCTGCAGTGCCAGCGGATCGTTCTTCAGGTCCATGCCGGACTCTTTCTTGAACTCGTCGACGAGGTAGTCGATCAGGCGCATGTCGAAGTCTTCACCACCCAGGAAGGTGTCACCGTTGGTGGCCAGTACTTCGAACTGATGCTCACCGTCGACTTCGGCGATTTCGATGACCGACACGTCGAAGGTACCACCACCCAGGTCATAGACGATGACGGTGTGGTCGCCCTTGGCCTTGTCCATGCCATAGGCCAGTGCAGCGGCGGTCGGTTCGTTGATGATGCGCTTGACGTCCAGACCGGCGATGCGACCGGCATCCTTGGTAGCCTGGCGCTGGCTGTCGTTGAAGTAGGCCGGAACGGTGATGACCGCTTCGGTGACAGGCTCGCCGAGGTAGTCTTCGGCGGTCTTCTTCATTTTCTTCAGGACTTCGGCGCTGATCTGCGGCGGAGCCATTTCCTTGCCAGCAGCCTCGACCCAGGCGTCACCGTTGCCGGCCTTGACGATCTTGTAAGGCACCAGCTTGATGTCTTTCTGCACGACGTCTTCTTCGAAGCGGCGGCCGATCAGGCGCTTCACTGCGAACAGGGTGTTGTGCGGGTTGGTGACGGCCTGGCGCTTGGCCGACTGGCCAACCAGGATTTCGCCGTCGTTGGCGTAGGCCACGATCGAAGGGGTGGTACGCGCACCTTCGGCGTTCTCGATGACCTTGACGTTACCGTTTTCCAGAATGGAGACGCACGAGTTGGTCGTCCCCAGGTCGATACCGATGATTTTGCCCATGTTAACTCTCCCGAAACTTGAATTTGGTAGCAGCGACTACTTTGGCCAACTGCGGTAATACTTGAAGGCTTGACACCTAGATGGGGATGCCCCGGTGGATTTCAAGCCTTTTCATCGATGGAAGGCTGGGGCGCTGCCGGCGCCTTGCTGACCACCACCATGGCGGGGCGCAGCAGACGACCGTTGAGCAGATAACCCTTCTGGAACACGTTGAGCACGCTGTTCGGCTCTACCTCGGCGTTTTCCTGCATGGCCATGGCCTGGTGATGCTCAGGGTTGAATGGCTGGCCGTGAGGATCGACGGCTTCGAGGTTGTAGCGCTTGAGTGTGTCCTGGAACATCTTCAGGGTCAGCTCGACACCTTCGCGGATCTGCTTGACGTTTTCGTCATCGGCGCTGGAGTGGGTCAGGGCCAGCTCCAGGCTGTCGATCACCGGCAGCAGGTCGCCAGCGAATTTCTCCAAGGCGAACTTGTGAGCCTTCTCGACATCCTGCTCGGCACGACGGCGGATGTTCTGCAGGTCTGCCGCCACACGCAGCGACTGATCCTTGGCGGCGGCCAGCTGCTCCTCGAGCACCTGGACGCGGGCACCGAGGTCTTCGGATCCGGCTTCTTCGGCGTTAAGGTTTTGTTCATCCAGCTGTTCGTCAGCCATCGGTGCTCTCCTCCGCAATTTCTGGTTACAGGTCATGCCTGCCTTGTCTGCCGGTTATATGGGGTCGGAAAAATCAGGTTCAAGGGGCAAGCGGCATTTCCACATTCAACAGGCGGGCATTGGCAGACGCGAAAAAAGTACTGTATAAATAACCAGACATGACCTTCGGGAGCGGCCCTCATGCTGGTGCACCTGTCCATTCACAACTACGCCATCGTCGAGCACCTCGACCTCGAACTCGCCCGCGGGATGTCGGTGATCACCGGCGAAACGGGGGCCGGCAAGTCGATCATGCTGGACGCGCTCGGCCTGGCGCTGGGCGATCGTGCCGACAGCGGCGTGGTGCGCCCGGGCGCCGACAAGGCCGACCTGCTTGCCACCTTCGACCTGATCGACATCCCCGAAGCCCGCACCTGGCTGGCAGAGCGCGACCTCGACAACGACGGCCCATGTATCCTGCGCCGAGTGATCACCGCCGAAGGCCGCAGCCGCGGCTACATCAACGGCACCCCTTGCCCGCTCGGCGACCTCAAGGCACTCGGTGAGTTGCTGATCGACATCCACAGCCAGCACGAACACCAGTCGCTCCTCAAGACCGATACGCATCGTCGCCTGGTCGACGAGTACGCCGGCGCCACCGACCTCGCCCGCCAGGTGCAACTGGCGGCCCAGCGCTGGCGCCAGACCCGCCTGGAGCTGGAGCGTCTGTCCAACTCCGGCGATGAGCAACGCGCCCGTCATCAGCTGCTGAGCTACCAGCTCGAAGAGCTCGACAATCTGGGCCTGGGCGAAAACGAGCTGGAACAGCTTGAGCACGAGCACAAGAACCTGACCAATGCCGAAGCCCTGTTCGGTATCTGCCGACAGGTCATTGATCAATGCAGCGAAAGCGACTCCGGCAACGTGCTCAGCGCCCTGACGGTCAGCCTCAATCGCCTGACCGCCGTGAACAATGCACCCAAGGCATTGGGCGAGGCCGTCAATCTGATCGCCAGTGCGCAGATCCAGATCGAGGAAGCGGTTGGCGAGCTCAACCGCTTCCTCGACAACTTCGACGCCGACCCTCTGCGCCTGCAGGCGCTGGAAGAGCGGCTCGACACCCTTTATACGCTCGCTCGCAAGCACCGCGTGCACCCGAGCGAGCTGCCACACCTGCAACAGCGCCTCATGGAGGAGCTCGAAGGGCTCAACGCCAGCGATGAATCCATCGAGCGCCTGGGCGGCGAACTGGCCGCCTATGCACAGCACTATAAAGAGAAGGCCGTCGAGCTCAGCAACCTGCGCCGCCAGGCCGCAGCGCAACTTGCGGTGGCGGTCGAGCAGGAGATCCAGCGCCTGGGCATGCCTGGCGGGCGCTTCTGCATCGAGCTGTCGCCCAACGAGAGCGATGAGCTTTCGCCCCAGGGGCTGGAGCAGGTCGAGCTGCTGGTCAGCGCCAACCCCGGCCAGCCGCTCAAGGGCCTGGCCAAGGTGGCGTCGGGAGGCGAGCTGTCACGCATCAGCCTGGCGATTCAGGTCATCACCGCACAAACCTCGCGCATTCCCACGCTGGTCTTTGACGAAGTGGACGTGGGCATCGGCGGCCCGACCGCCGAGATCGTCGGCCAACTGTTGCGCCGCCTGGGTGAGCGCGGCCAGGTCCTGACCGTCACCCACCTGCCGCAGGTTGCAGCGCAAGGGCACCACCACCTGTTCGTACACAAGGTGCGCAACAGCGACACCACCCATACAGCCGTGGCCAGCCTAGGCAAACGTGAGCGGGTCGAAGAAGTGGCACGCATGCTGGGCGGGATAGACCTGACCAAGGAATCCCTGGCGCATGCGCGCAAGATGGTGGTTAGCGGCAAGGCCTGAGGCAGCACACTCCTCAACACGTTGCAGAAAGCACAAAGGCGACCCGAAGGTCGCCTTTGCTGTTCATAACGATCGAAATCGTTACTTTTTCTTACGCACATACAGGACCAGATTGTGGTCCACGAGCTCGTAGCCATGCTCAGCCACGATCTCTTTCTGACGGCGCTCGATCTCCGCATCCATGAATTCGATCACTTCGCTGGTATCCACGTTGACCATATGGTCGTGGTGGCCGCCATCGGCCAGCTCGAACACCGCGTGGCCGCCATCGAAGTTGTGGCGAACCACCAGACCCGCTGCTTCGAACTGGGTCAGTACACGGTAGACGGTCGCCAGACCGACATCCTCACCTGCTTCCATCAGCGCCTTGTAGACATCCTCGGCGCTCATGTGACGCTGCTCGGTCGAATCGAGCATCTGAAGGATCTTGACTCGAGGCAGGGTCACCTTGAGACCGGCTTTGCGCAATTCGCTATTTTCAACCATGGTCAGCTTTCTCGCCGATGCTGCTTCGCAGCTTCTCTTAATACGGGTATGATCGGGGTTTACGTTGTCCAGCCAAGATAGTGGAAGTCGCCCACCGATGCAAAACACCAAGCTCTTGCTAACCAGCCTCACCCTCGTGGGACTGCTCGCACTCGCCGGTTGCTCGTTTCCCGGGGTTTACAAAATCGACATCCAGCAGGGCAATGTCGTCACGCAGGACATGATAGACCAATTGCGCCCCGGAATGACCCGACGGCAAGTAAGGTTTATCATGGGCAACCCGCTCCTGCAGGACACCTTCAACACCAATCGGTGGGATTATCTCTACAGCATCCAGCCTGGCGGCGGTAAGCGCCAGCAGGAGCGCATGAGCATCTTCTTCAACGAAAGCGACCAACTGGTCAGCCTGTCCGGCGACTTCATGCCAGGTGTGAGCCGCGACCAGGAAATCCTGGGCGGCAGCAGCACCACGACCGTCAGCCCGGCCAACCAGCCGTCTCAACAGCCAGAGAAGCCAGCCAAGGCCGGCTCGACGGAAGAGTCGATCCAGCGTGAAATCGACACCATCGAGACGACACCGGTGCCCACACCGGCTCCCCTGGAGACCTCGCCGCAATAACGGTATGGCCCATGAAAAAGCCCGGACATGGTCCGGGCTTTTTATTGCGCAGCGCATACAGCAACAACCTTTACCCGCGTGCAGCCTTGGCCTTTTCGGCTCGCTGTCTGCGCATCGCCTTCGGGTCGACCAGCAGCGGCCGGTAGATTTCCAGGCGCTCGCCCTCCTCTACCTGACGCTGCTGCGGATCGGCAACGACCTTGCCGAACACGCCCACCGGGCAGCTTTCAATATCCAGCCCTGGCACTTGCGCAGCGATACCAGACAAACGCAAAGCCTCACGCAGCGTCACACCCTGCGGCACCCGGCACGCCAGCAGCCACTGGCGTGCAGCAGTCGCGTAAGCCACCTCGATACCCAGCGTCTCAGCCATGCAGCTGCTTGGCTCGCTGGCAGAAGGCATCGACGAGGGTGTTGGCTGCCTGGTTGAACAATGGCCCGAGGGTGGCGCGCACCAGCGGCCCGGCGTAATCGAACGACAGGTCGAGGCTGATCTTGCAGGCTTTCTCGCCCAACGCCTTGAACACCCACACACCATGCAACTGGGTGAAGGGCCCTTCTTCCAGGTTCATCTCGATGGATTGCCCCGGGACCAACACATTGCGCGTGACGAACTGCTGGCTCATGCCACCCTTGGCTACCTCCAGCTTCGCCCGCATGTGCGTGTCACTCGCCTCGAGCACCGTCGAGTCCGAGCACCAGGGAAGAAACTCAGGGTAGCTGGCCACGTCGTTGACCAGGTCGTAGAGCGCCTGGGCAGGGTATGGCAGCAGGGCGGAGCGTTGAATATGGGTAGTCATCCAGGCATCACTTCCAAGCTGGGCGGCAGCGCATCGCAGCGCTTCGGAACGGTTCCGTACAACGGAACGAGGCCTGCATTGTCCGGGATTCATCCTGCTGGCTCAAGCGCACCGAACCCCATAGCCAGAGGACGTGGCGACTGCCTATAATGCCGCCCCTATGGCTAAGCAAAAGAAACATCCGACCGGGACCATCGCGCAGAACAAGAAAGCGCGACACGATTACTTCATCGAACACAAGTTCGAGGCCGGGCTGGTCCTGTCCGGTTGGGAAGTAAAAAGCCTGCGGGCCGGCAAGGCGCACCTGACCGACAGCTACGTGCTGCTCAAGGATGGCGAAGCCTGGCTGTTCGGCAGCCACATCACCCCGCTGAACACCGCCAGCACCCACGTCATCGCCGACCCCATGCGTACCCGCAAGCTGCTGCTGAACAAGCGCGAGCTCGAGCGCGTGGAGGCTGCCGTGGCGCAAAAAGGCTACACCTGTGTGGCCCTGGCGCTGTACTGGAGCAAGCACCTGATCAAGTGCGAAATCGCGCTCGGCAAGGGCAAGAAGGAGTTCGACAAGCGCGACACGATGCGCGAGCGCGACTCCAACCGCGAGCTGCAGCGTGCGGTGCGCAACAAGGGCAAGGAAGAGTAGATCTTCCTCTTGCCTGCGATAGCTGCGATACCTGCCTAGCGCCCACTGCGTCGCTCAGCGCGCGCCACGCGCTGGGCTTCCTGCTGCGCTTCTTCCAGCACTTCCTGCACGTACAGGATGTGCCGGCTCGACACCTCCCGCGCATCTTCTGCACGCCCCTCGACGATCGCCTGGTACAGTTCGCGATGCTGACTGATCAGCATGTCGCGCGTTTCCGTACGCTGCTGGTACATACCCCCGATGTTGGTCACCACATTGCGCTTGAGCAGGTCGAACAGACCACGAATGGTATGCAGCAGCACGGCATTGTGGCTGGCCTCGGCAATCGCCAGATGAAAACGGGCATCCGCTGCGCCTTCTTCTGCACGACTGACCTCATCGACGCGGGCATAGCAATCCTGCAGCGCATCGAAGGCGGCCTTCAACCGCGCCCGATCCGGCTCGGTAGCACGCTGGGCTGCGTAGAAGGCGCATGAGGCCTCAAGGGTGTGACGAAACTCCAGCAGGTCGCGCTGAGCCTCAGGGTTGTGCTCGAGCAACTGCAACAAGGGATCACTGAACGTCGATCCCAGCGACTCGGCCACATAGTTGCCGCCCCCCTGGCGACTGACCAGCAGTCCCTTGGCCACCAGTTTCTGGATCGCCTCGCGCAACGACGGGCGGGAAACGCCGAACTGCTCGGCCAGGGCGCGTTCGGCGGGCAGGCGCTGCCCTGAGGTCAACGTCCCCTCGAGAATCATCCCTTCCAGTCGATCGACGATATCGTCGGACAGGCGCCGTTGGCGGACCTGATCAAAAACCATCACATGCTCTCCACAAACCCCGGCACCGATTTCGGGGCGCCTATTCTGCGCCTATCCGCGACAGCCCGACAGATATTCCTCGATTGATCCGACGCGATCTCGCCCTCCGCTCATCGGCACTCGACCAAAGTTTTGCTTGGGACAAATTGACACACCCCGTATCCGGCTTTTAACCTAGCGACCAGTCATTGTAAATTGGTCTTACCAATTATCCAATGCCAGTGCTGACCAACAACAATTAGGGGTCACCCCATATGCAAACCTGGCAACAACTCTACACACCGCTTGGTAGTCTCGGCCTGTCCGCACTGGCGGCGGTCATCCCCATCGTGTTCTTCTTCCTCGCCCTCGCCGTGTTCCGCCTCAAGGGCCACGTGGCAGGCAGCATTACCCTCGGTCTGTCAATCCTGGTGGCGATCTTCGCCTTCCAGATGCCTGTCGACATGGCCCTTGCCGCAGCAGGCTACGGCTTCCTCTATGGCCTCTGGCCGATTGCCTGGATCATCGTTGCCGCGGTGTTCCTGTACAAACTCACGGTCAAGAGCGGTCAGTTCGAAGTCATCCGCAGCTCGGTACTGTCGATCACCGACGACCAGCGCCTGCAGGTGCTGCTGATCGGCTTCTGCTTCGGTGCCTTCCTCGAAGGCGCAGCCGGCTTCGGCGCGCCCGTGGCCATCACCGCCGCACTGCTGGTGGGTCTGGGCTTCAACCCGCTGTATGCCGCGGGCCTGTGCCTCATCGCCAACACCGCGCCGGTCGCCTTCGGCGCCCTGGGCATCCCGATCATCGTCGCCGGGCAAGTGACCGGTATCGACGCCTTCCACATTGGCGCCATGACCGGCCGCCAGCTGCCGCTGCTGTCGCTGTTCGTGCCGTTCTGGCTGGTGTTCATGATGGATGGCCTGCGTGGCGTGAAAGAGACCTGGCCCGCCGCGCTGGTCGCCGGCCTGAGCTTCGCCGTGACCCAGTACTTCACGTCCAACTTCATCGGCCCTGAACTGCCGGACATCACCTCGGCTCTGGCCAGCCTGATCGCCCTGACCCTGTTCCTCAAGGTCTGGCAGCCCAAGCGCGCGTTCGCCGAGGCCAAGGGCAGCGTCGGTGCAGCCGTGGTCAGCAGTGGCGGCAGCCAGCCTTCGCCGTACAGCTTCGGCGAGATCTTCAAGGCCTGGTCGCCATTCCTGATTCTCACCGTGCTGGTGACCATCTGGACCCTCAAGCCCTTCAAGGCTGCGTTCGCGCCGGGCGGCGCGATGTACAACTTCGTGTTCAACTTCGCCATCCCGCACCTCGATCAACTGGTGATCAAGACTGCCCCGATTGTCACCGCACCGACCGCAATGCCGGCCGTGTTCAAGCTCGACCCGATCTCCGCCACCGGCACCGCGATCTTCCTGTCGGCACTGATCTCGATGTGGGTCCTGAAGATCAATGTCAAAACTGGTCTTACCACTTTCAAAGAGACCTTCTGGGAACTGCGCTGGCCGATCCTGTCGATCGGCATGGTGCTGGCCTTCGCCTTCGTCACCAACTACTCGGGCATGTCCTCGACCATGGCCCTGGTCCTGGCCGGCACCGGCGCGGCGTTCCCATTCTTCTCGCCGTTCCTGGGTTGGCTGGGCGTGTTCCTGACCGGATCCGACACGTCGTCCAACGCCCTGTTCAGCTCGCTGCAGGCCACCACTGCGCACCAGATCGGCGTCAGCGACACCTTGCTGGTCGCCGCCAACACCAGCGGCGGCGTGACCGGCAAGATGATCTCGCCGCAGTCGATCGCCGTGGCCTGCGCCGCCACCGGCCTGGTCGGCAAGGAGTCGGACCTGTTCCGCTTCACCGTCAAGCACAGCCTGTTCTTCGCGACCATCGTCGGCCTGATCACCCTGGTCCAGGCCTACTGGCTGACCGGTATGCTGGTTCATCACTAAAGTGACAGGGGCCGGGCGCGCGCATGTGCCCGGCAACCCACCCCACCCACGCTGCGAGAATCCATGATCATTTCAGCCTCCACCGACTATCGCGCCGCGGCCCAGCGCAAGCTGCCCCCCTTCCTGTTCCACTACGCCGACGGCGGCGCCTACGCCGAGCACACCCTGCGCCACAACGTCTCGGACCTGGCCAGCATCGCCCTGCGCCAGCGTGTCCTGAGAAACATGTCGGAGCTGAGCCTTCAGACCCGGCTGTTCGACGAAACCCTGAGCATGCCCGTGGCCCTGGCCCCGGTCGGTCTCACCGGCATGTACGCGCGCCGTGGCGAAGTGCAAGCGGCGCGCGCGGCGGCGGCGCACGGCATTCCCTTCACCATGTCCACGGTGTCGGTCTGCCCGATCGAGGAAGTGGCGCCGGCCATCGACCGTCCCATGTGGTTCCAGCTGTATGTCCTCAAGGACCGCGGCTTCATGCGCAACGCCCTGGAGCGTGCCAAGGCCGCCGGGGTGAAGACGCTGGTGTTCACCGTCGACATGCCCGTGCCCGGCGCCCGCTACCGCGACGCCCATTCCGGCATGAGTGGCGCCAACGGCCCGATGCGTCGTGTGTTGCAAGCCATGACCCACCCTGAATGGGCCTGGGACGTCGGCGTGATGGGACGCCCCCACGACCTGGGCAACATTTCCACCTATCGCGGCAACCCGACCGGCCTTGCCGACTACATCGGCTGGCTGGGCAACAATTTCGACCCGTCGATTTCCTGGAAGGACCTGGAGTGGATCCGCGAATTCTGGGACGGCCCGATGATCATCAAGGGCATCCTCGACGCCGATGACGCCCGCGACGCAGTGAAGTTCGGTGCCGACGGCATCGTCGTCTCCAACCACGGCGGCCGCCAGCTCGACGGCGTGCTGTCCAGCGCCCGCGCCCTGCCGGCCATCGCCGACGCGGTCAAGGGTGATTTGAAGATTCTCGCCGACTCGGGTATCCGCAGCGGCCTGGACGTGGTGCGCATGATCGCCCTGGGCGCCGACACGGTGCTGATCGGCCGCGCCTTCCTCTGGGCCCTGGCCGTGCATGGCCAGGCTGGGGTGAAGAACCTGCTGGAGCTGTTCGAGAAAGAAATGCGCGTGGCCATGGTGCTGACCGGCGCCAAGTCGATCGGCGAGATCAGCCGCGATTCACTGGTACGCGAGCTGGGCGCCTGAGCCCTTACGAAACAAACGCCTGATAGTCCGGGGCACGTCGCGCGCCAGACGCGCCGGCCCCGCGAGGAGATTGCATGAGCCTGCCCGCTGCGTTCCTGCGTGATGCCGAGCGCCTGATCCCTGCCGAACGCCGTTTCGACGACCCGACCTCGACCCTGGCCTTCGGCACCGACGCCAGTTTCTACCGGCTGATCCCCAAGCTGGTGGTGCGCGTCGAATCCGAGGACGAGGTGGTCGAGCTGATCCGCCTGGCCCAGCGAGAGCGCGTGCCGGTAACCTTCCGCGCTGCAGGCACCAGCCTCTCCGGGCAGGCCATCAGCGACTCGGTGCTGATCGTGCTGGGCGACAACTGGAACGGCCGCGAGATTCGCAACCAGGGCGAACAGATCCGCCTGCAGCCCGGGGTCATCGGTGCCCAGGCCAATGCCTGGCTGGCCCCCTACGGGCGCAAGATCGGACCTGATCCGGCGTCGATCAATGCCTGCAAGATCGGCGGCATCGTCGCCAACAATGCCAGCGGCATGTGCTGCGGTACCGCCCAGAACACCTACCACACCCTTGCTGGCCTGCGCCTGGTACTGGCCGACGGCACTCGCCTGGACAGCGAAGACCCGGCCAGCGTCGCCGCCTTCGAGCAGAGCCACGCCGCACTGCTCGACGAACTTGCCCGACTTGGCCGGGAAACCCGCGCCAACACCGAACTGGCCGACCGCATCCGCCACAAGTACAGGTTGAAGAACACCACCGGCCTCTCGCTCAACGCACTGGTGGACTACGACCAGCCGCTGGATATCCTCCAGCACCTGCTGGTCGGCTCAGAAGGCACCCTGGGTTTCATCAGCGCAGTCACCTATGACACCGTGCCTGACCACCCGCACAAGGCCAGCGCCCTGCTGGTGTTTCCCACTGTCGAAAGCTGCTGCCGGGCAGTGACCGTGCTCAAGCGCCAGCCCGTGTCGGCGGTCGAGCTGCTCGATCGCCGCAGCCTGCGCTCGGTGCAGGAGATGCCAGGCATGCCGGCCTGGGTGAAAGGCCTGTCGAACAACGCCTGCGCCCTGCTGATCGAGTCCCGCGCCGCCAGCCAGAGCCTGCTGCACGAACAACTGGCGCTGGTGATGGGGTCAATCGCCGAATTCCCGCTCGAGCAGAAGGTCGAGTTCAGCGAAGACCCGACGGTGTACAACCTGCTGTGGAAGATTCGCAAGGACACCTTCCCTGCCGTCGGCGCCGTGCGCCAGACCGGCACCACAGTGATCATCGAAGACGTGACCTTCCCGGTCGAACAACTGGCCGAGGGCGTCAACCGCCTGATCCAGCTGTTCGACAGGCATCGCTATGACGAGGCGATCATTTTCGGCCATGCACTGGAAGGCAACCTGCACTTCGTTTTCACCCAGGGCTTCAACAGCGCCGAGGAAGTCGCGCGTTACCAGGCCTTCATGGAGGACGTCGCGCAACTGGTGGCGGTGGAATTCGGCGGCTCGCTCAAGGCCGAGCACGGCACCGGACGCAACATGGCGCCCTTCGTCGAGCTGGAATGGGGCAACGACGCCTACCAGTTGATGTGGGCACTCAAGCGCTTGCTCGACCCCAACGGCATCCTCAACCCGGATGTGGTGCTCAGCAACGATCCGGACATCCACCTGAAAAACCTCAAGCCACTGCCGGCGGCCGACGAGATCGTCGACAAATGCATCGAGTGCGGCTTCTGCGAGCCGGTATGCCCGTCCAAGGGGCTGACCCTCAGCCCACGCCAACGCATTGTCATGTGGCGCGATATCCAGGCCAAGCGTCGTGCCGGCCTCGACACCCGCGAGCTGCTGCAGACCTATCAATACCAGGGCATCGATACCTGCGCCGCTACCGGACTGTGCGCCCAGCGTTGCCCGGTGGGGATCAATACCGGCGAACTGGTGAAAAAACTGCGCGGCCAGGCCGCCGATCACCTGAAGACTGCCGACTGGCTGGCCGAGCACTTCCACTCGGCCCTCAGTGGCGCACGCCTGACCCTCGCCGCGGCCAACGGCGCACGCAAGCTGCTCGGTGCCCCACGCCTGGCGCGCCTAAGCAGTGGCCTGCGCAAGGTCAGCAACGGTCGCCTGCCGCAGTGGACAGCGGCCATGCCGCAACCGCTCAAACCGATCGACTTCGGCCCGGCAAGCCACGATGCACGACCCCGGGTGGTTTACCTTGCGGCCTGTGTGTCGCGTGTCATGGGTCCGGCCTATGGCGATCGCGAGCAGCGCTCGTTGCTGGACAAGACCCAGGCCCTGCTGGAAAAGGCCGGCTACCAGGTGATCTTCCCCGACAACGCCGACAGCCTCTGCTGTGGCCAGCCATTTGCTTCCAAGGGCTACGCCGAGCAGGCCGAGCACAAGCGCCAGGAACTGATCGCCGCCCTGCTGCATGCCAGCCGCGGCGGCCTCGATCCGATCTACTGCGACACCAGCCCCTGCACCTTGCGCCTGGTACAGGACCTGGGGGAAACCCGGTTGGACCTCTACGATCCGGTGCGCTTCATCCGCACGTATCTGCTCGACAAGCTGGAGTTCACCCCACAGGAGGAACCTGTGGCCGTACATGTCACCTGCAGCACCCAGCACCTGGGCGAAAGCCAGGCGCTGATCGACCTCGCGCGGCGTTGCAGCAAGCAGGTGGTGATTCCCGAGGGTATCCACTGCTGTGGGTTCGCTGGCGACAAGGGCTTCACCACGCCAGAGCTCAATGCCCATTCCCTGCGCAGCCTGAGAGATGCGGTGCAGTACTGCAGCGAAGGAATTTCCACCAGCCGTACCTGCGAGATCGGGCTGTCGAGCCATAGTGGTATCGACTATCACGGATTGGTCTATCTGGTGGACCGGGTGACCCGGGCGCGAGCTATCTGAGGCCAGCCCAATCCCTGTGTGTGCAACTGTCTTGTTCAAAATCTAAAGGTCAGCCCAATCCCCTGTGGGAGCGGCGGTTCGCCGCTGCGACTTGTCCCGCGAACACGGGCGTAGCCCGTGCCAGGCAGCGCGGTGTTTTTTTCGCGGGTAAACCCGCTCCTACAATGGAGCGGCTACCCAGGCGATTGACCCAGCAGCTAGCAACCATTTGTTACAAGTAAATGCTAATCTGCAGCCCCCTTCTTCCGCTGCCGTTGGCCCCCGATGTCTGAGTCCGCACCGTTGCTGTTGCGTCACCACCGTCCGTTCATCGCGTTCTGGCTTGCGCGGGTCTTCACCGCCAGTGGCTTCCAGATGCTCACCGTGGCCATCGGCTGGCACCTCTACCAGCTCACCGGCAACGTCCTGGACCTGGGCCTGGTCGGCCTGGTCGAATTCGCCCCACGGGTGCTGTTCATGCTGCACACCGGGCATGTCGCCGACCGCTACGACCGGCGCAAGGTCGCCGCCCTGTGCCAGTGCCTGCAAGGGCTCATCGCCCTGGCCCTGGCGCTGGGCAGTGCCACCGACAGCGTCACCCGTGAACTGATCTTCGTGCTGGCCTTCCTGCTCGGTGCCACCCGCTCCTTCGAGATGCCTGCGACCCAGGCACTGCTGCCCAACGTGGTGCCGCCGGGGCTGTTCCCGCGCGCCGTCGCTGCGTCGGCGTCGGCGACCCAGGCAGCGACCATCGTCGCCCCGGCGGTCGGCGGCCTGCTCTACGCTTTCGGCAGCATCTGGGTGTATGGCCCGACGGTATTGCTGTACGCCATTGCCTGCCTGCTGATGCTCAGCCTCGACTCGCGCCAGCAGACACCCCAGCGCGGCCGTGCCAGCCTGGAGTCGCTGCTGGCCGGCATCCGCTTCATTCGCAGTCGCCCGGACATCCTCGGCGCCATCTCGCTGGACCTGTTCGCCGTGCTGCTCGGCGGTGCCACGGCGCTGCTGCCGGTGTTCGCGAAGGATATCCTGCTCACCGGCGCCTGGGGCCTGGGTCTGCTGCGCTCGGCCCCGGCGGTAGGTGCCTTGTTGATGTCGCTGTGGCTGGCGCGCTTCCCGGTAGAACGCAAGGTCGGCCGGACCATGTTCACCGCCGTCGGCGTGTTCGGCGTGGCGACCATCGCCTTTGGTCTGTCGACCTCGTTCTGGTTCTCGCTGGCGGTGCTGGTGGTACTGGGCGCGGCAGACATGATCAGCATGGTTATCCGCAGCGCCTTCGTGCAACTGGAGACACCCGATGAAATGCGCGGCCGGGTCAGCGCGGTGAACGGGCTGTTCATCGGTGCCTCGAATCAGCTCGGCGAGTTCGAATCCGGGGTCACTGCGCACTGGTTTGGCACAGTTCCGGCGGTGGTACTGGGTGGTGTGGGCACGCTGGTGGTCACCGGCGTGTGGATGAAGCTGTTCCCGACCCTGGCCAACCGCGACCGCATGCACACTCCGCAATAGTCTTCATGGGGCTGCCTGGCAGCCCTTTCGCGGCACCAGGCCGCGCCGACAGTGGGCGCCACGCCACAAAGACCAACAGCCATAGGCCCCCGCCCCCCATGCTGGTATGATGCGCGGCTTTTTTCCGCCCCCACAAAACCACGGCAACCGGTACGGTCTGTGCTTTGCTGATGGGGTCGAATACATTCACGGCGCCGCGGCGCCATGGGAGCAGGCATGCTGGAAAGGCTGTTTCAACTAAAAGCACACAACACCAACGTGCGCACCGAGATCCTCGCGGGCGTCACCACCTTCCTGGCGATGGCCTACATCCTGTTCGTCAACCCGAGCATCCTCGGCGAAACCGGCATGGACAAGGGCGCGATCTTCGTCGCCACGTGCCTTGCCGCCGCCATCGGCTCGGTCACCATGGGCCTGATCGCCAACTACCCGATCGCCCTCGCCCCGGGCATGGGCCTGAACGCCTTCTTCACCTACACCGTGGTCCTGCACATGGGCCACACCTGGCAGGTGGCACTGGGTGCGGTATTCCTCTCGGCGGTGCTGTTCTTCCTGCTGTCGATCTTCCGCATCCGTGAGTGGATCGTGAACAGCATCCCGCTGCCGCTGCGCTCGGCGATCGCCGCCGGTATCGGCCTGTTCCTGGCACTCATCGCCCTGCACAATGCGGGCATCGTCGTCGATAACCCAGCCACCCTGGTCGGCCTGGGCGACCTCAAGCAGCCTGCACCGATCCTGGCCACCCTCGGCTTCTTCCTCATCGTCGGCCTCGAGTCGCTGAAAGTGCGCGGCGCCGTGCTGATCGGCATCCTCGCCGTGACGGTGGTGTCGATCCTGGTGGGTGCCAGCCAATTCGGCGGCATCGTTTCCATGCCGCCATCGCTGGCCCCGACCTTCCTGCAACTGGACATCAAGGGCGCGCTGGACGTCGGGCTGATCAGCGTGATCTTCGCCTTCCTGTTCGTCGACCTGTTCGACAACTCCGGCACCCTGATCGGCGTGGCCAAGCGCGCCGGCCTGATGGGCAAGGACGGCCACATGCCGAAGATGGGCCGTGCGCTGATCGCTGACAGCACCGCAGCCATGGCCGGCTCGCTGCTGGGCACCTCGACCACCACCAGCTATATCGAATCGGCTGCCGGCGTAAGTGCCGGCGGACGCACCGGCCTGACCGCCATCGTGGTAGCCGTGCTGTTCCTGCTGGCGCTGTTCTTCGCGCCGCTGGCCGGTAGCGTGCCGGCCTACGCCACCGCGCCGGCACTGCTGTTCGTTGCCGTGCTGATGGCCTCGGGCCTGGCCGAGATCAACTGGGACGACGTCACCGAGGCCGCGCCGGTAGTGGTCACCGCCCTGGCCATGCCGTTGACCTATTCGATCGCCAACGGCATCGCCTTCGGCTTCATCGCCTGGACCGCCATCAAGCTGATCTCCGGTCGTCATCGCGACCTGAACCCGGCCCTGGTGATCCTGTCCATTCTGTTCGTCATCAAGCTGGGCTGGTTCAACGCATGAGTGCCGTCTTCGACCCTTCGCAATACACGACCCAACTGCAGGCCAAGGTCGAGCGCCTGCGCGAGCTGCTGGCGCCCTTCGATGCACCGCAACCTGCCGTGTTCGAGTCGCCGCGCGAGCACTATCGCCTGCGCGCAGAGTTCCGTCTGTGGCGCGAAGAGGGTCAACGCCACTACGCGATGTTCGCCCCGGGCGAGAAGCACAAGGCAATTCTGATCGACGACTTCCCCATCGCCAGCCAGCGCATCAATGAACTGATGCCCCGTCTCAAGGCCGCCTGGCAGGGCAACGAAGACCTGAGCAATCGTCTGTTCCAGGTCGAGTTCCTGACCACACTGGCCGGCGATGCCATGGTCACCCTGTGCTATCACCGCCCGCTCGACGAGGCCTGGGAAGCTGCCGCGCAGCAACTGGCCGCACAACTGGGCGTCAGCGTGATCGGTCGTTCCAAAGGCAAGCGCGTGGTGATCGGCCGTGACTATGCCGTGGAGAAACTCGACATCGCCGGCCGCACCTTCAGCTACCGCCAGCCTGAAGGCGCCTTCACCCAGCCCAACGGGGCAGTGAACCAGAAGATGTTGGGCTGGGCCTGCGAGGCGATGGGCGAGCGCAGCGACGACCTGCTGGAGCTGTACTGCGGCAACGGCAACTTCACCCTGCCCCTGGCCACCCGCGCGCGCCAGGTGCTGGCCACCGAGATCAGCAAGACCTCGGTCAACGCCGCCCTGCACAACCTCGACGAAAACGGCATCGACAACGTGCGCCTGGTACGCCTGTCGGCCGAGGAACTGACCGAGGCGCTGAACGAGGTCCGCCCATTCCGTCGCCTGGAAGGCATCGACCTGAAAAGCTACGACTTCGGCACCGTGTTCGTCGACCCGCCACGCGCCGGCATGGACCCGGACACCTGCGAGCTGACCCGGCGTTTCGAGCGGATCCTGTACATCTCCTGCAACCCCGAGACGCTGGCGCAGAACATCGCTCAACTGCACGATACCCACCGTATCGAACGCTGCGCGCTGTTCGATCAGTTCCCCTACACCCACCACATGGAAAGCGGGGTCCTGCTGGTGCGGCGCTGATCGATGGATGGCCGGGGCCACCTGACAGGCCCCGGCATTCGTTCAGAAGTCGAAGAACACCGTCTCCCCTTCCCCTTGAATACGGATATCGAAGCGATACGCCGTCTTCCCGTCCACCTCGCAGCGCTTGGCGATCAGCGTCTCGCGCCGCTGCGGCTGCTCGATCAGGTTGAGCACCGGGCACTTGGCGTTGGCCTCGGCCTCGTCATCGAAATACAAACGGGTGTGCAGGTGGATGTTGATCCCCCGGGCGAACAGGCTGATGTTGATGTGCGGTGCCATCGGCACCCCGGCAGCATTGTTCACCACGCCTGGCTTGACCGTGTGCAAGGTCCATTCACCTGCATCGAAGGTGGTGGCGGTCCGGCCGAAGCTGTTGAAGGTGTTCTCCAGGTTGAACATGTCCTGGTAGTGGCCGTTGGCGTCGGCCTGCCACACCTCGAGGAAGGAATCACGCACCAGATGGCCATTGCCATCGTACACCTGGCCGATCAGCAGGATGTGCTCGCCCGGAGCCTCCGGGCGGGCCAGGCGGTTCCAGATTTCCTGGTCGCGGGTCGGGTTACCGGCAGCTTCCAGGGCCAGGCCGATGTGCACATAGGGGCCGGCGGTCTGCGAGGGGGTCTCCGGCAGCAGTTCGATAGGCATGACGGGTCTCCTCAGCGATTCTCGAAGTGGGTCTGGCGCTGGCCACGCAGCACGATGTCGAAGCGATAGGCCAGGCAGTCCATCGGGTTGGCGTGGCTCATGTCGAGCCGGGCGATCAGGCGCTGCACCGCGTCCGGGTTGGCGATCGACTTGACGATCGGGCACATCGGAATCAGCGGATCACCTTCGAAATACAGTTGGGTGATCAGCTTGGTGGCAATCGAAGGGCCGCTGATGGAGAAGTGGATGTGCGCCGGACGCCAGTCGTTGGGGCCGTTGCGCCAGGGATAGGGGCCGGGCTTGATGGTGCGGAAGCTGTAGTAGCCGTCACGGTCGGTCAGGCAGCGACCGACGCCACCGAAGTTGGGATCGAGCGGGGCCAGGTAGCGGTCGTTCTTGTGGCGGTAGCGACCACCGGCGTTGGCCTGCCACATCTCCACCAGGGTATTGGGCACCGGCTTGCCGTACTGGTCGACGACCCGCCCGGCAACGATGATGCGCTCACCGATCGGCAGGCCACCGTTGTTGAAGTTCAGCAACAGGTCATGGTCATGCTCGCCGAAGCGCAGGTGGGAAAAATCAGGGCCGGTGCTTTCGCTTACCGACTGGGCAATGCTCACCAGCGCCTGGCGCGGCGAGCGGGCGATGGATGTCTTGTAATCAGGCGTGAGGGCCTTGGGGTGCCAGTTGCGATCACGGATCACGAAGCGGCTGGTGTCCTGAGCGGGCATGCCGTTTTCCTCTCTTGGAATTGTTCGAACCACCTGTGCGTGGCAGGCGGACTTGCAGTTTCCGGCAGGTCGCGCAGGGCGAAAATTGAAAACATGGGCGCCAGACATAACCATTTGGTTATGCAACTTTTCGTCAGACGACCTGATCTGAAGCGCTGGACTATTCTGGATGGACTGCGGTGCTGGCTGCGCAGAGCGCACGGCCCTTCAACCAGGCACGACCTTCACAGCGGAGAACTTCTATGGATTGGCGAAAAGGCCGACGCAGCGACAATGTGGTGGATGCACGCGGCGAAGGCGGTGGCGGCGGGATGCGCTTCGGCGGTGGCAAGGGCCTGGGGCTGGGTGCCGTGCTGCTGATCATCGGCATCGGCTGGATCACCGGCCAGGATCCGCTGCAGATCCTCGGCCAGCTCGCCGGCCAGATGGAGCAACAGCAGGCAGCGCCCAGCGGCGCTGGCAAGGCACCGCCAGCCAATGACCAACAGGCCGAGTTCGTCGCCTCGATCCTGGGCGACACCGAAGATACCTGGAAAGCCCTGTTCGCCCAGGCCGGCAAGCAATACCGCGACCCCAAGCTGGTGCTGTTCAGCGGCCAGGTCAACTCCGCGTGCGGCTTCGCCTCCTCGGCGGTCGGCCCCTTCTATTGCCCGGCTGATCAGCGGGTGTACCTGGACATGTCGTTCTTCCGCGAAATGGAAACCCGCTTCGCTGCCGCCGGCGACTTCGCCCAGGCCTACGTGATCGCCCACGAGATTGGCCACCACGTACAGACCCTGCTCGGCGTCTCGGCCAAGGTCGACGCCGCACGCCGCAGCGGCCAGCGCCTGGAGGGCGACAATGGCCTGCTGGTACGCCAGGAACTGCAGGCCGACTGCCTGGCCGGTGTCTGGGCATACCAGGCTCAGAAACGTCTCAACTGGCTGGAGCCCGGCGATGTCGAAGAGGCACTCAACGCCGCCAACGCCATCGGCGACGACCGCCTCCAGCAACAGGGGCAAGGGCGCGTGGTGCCCGACTCCTTCACCCATGGCACCTCGGCGCAGCGGGTACGCTGGTTCAAGGCTGGCTTCGGCAGTGGCGACCTCAACCGCTGCGATACCTTCAACGCACACAACCTGTAACGCCCTGCTGCAACGGGCGTTGCAGAGCCTCTCCAGAACGCAATACGACCAATGGGTCATTTTTCTGCTGATAAACGTTTCAGCCGCAGCCGATTCGGCCGATAACCCCGTGGACCCATCAGCTGGCCCCTACAAGAACAACGCCCGGCGACGTGAGATTTTGCAAGACACATTTTCTGGAGAGCGTGCATGAACAGATGGTTTGCCGACAAGAGCGTGAACCTCAAACTCGGGCTGGGCTTCGGCCTGGTCCTGGTATTGACCGGCCTGCTGGCCCTGGCCAGTTGGACCAGCCTGGGGAGCCTCATCAATCGCAGCAACTGGATGAGCGACATTACCCGCCTCAATACTGACCTGACCAATCTGCGCGTGGCGCGCCTGCAATACATGATCGCCAACGGCGACGACGCCGCCGCCGCCAACACGCTGGCGAAGCTGGAAACCTTCAGCGCCCAGCAGCAGCACCTGGAAAGCACCTTCAAGAGCCCCGAGAACCTCAAGCTGCTGCGTGAGCTGGGCAAGATCATCGCCGACTATCGCATCTCGCTCGACAAGATGCGCGCAGGCTACAAGATCACCCTTGCGGCCCGTGAAACCCTCGACCAGAACGCGACCAAGGCGATCCAGTTGATCGAAACGATCAGCAAGGATGTCCTGGCCCGTGACGAAAGCGATGCGACCCGCTTGCAGCAATACCTGGTAATCAGCAAGGCCCGCCAGCAGCTGACCCAGTTGCGCCTGGACGTACGCAGCTATGTGGCAGCGCCAAGCGACGTCGCCGAGCAAGCGGTGCTGCGCCAACTGCAGCAGACCTTCACCGAAATCGACGGCCTCAAGCGCCAGCTGACCAGCGATGGCGCTGCCATCGAGCAGTTCGAAGGCGCAGTGCGTGCCTATGGCGAGTCGGTTCGCCAGCTCAGCGCCTCGACAGCCCAGATCGCTGTGTCCCGCCAGGAAATGACCGTGCAGGGCGGCGACATCGTCAAGCTCAGCGACGACCTGTACAAGATCCAGCTCGAACGTCGTGACATCGAAAGTGCCGAGGCCCGCACCCTGCAGATCGGCGCGACGCTGCTGGCCCTGCTCATCGGCGTACTCGCCGCCGTGATCATCACCCGCCAGATCACCCGCCCGCTGCGCGAGACCCTCGCCGTGGTGGAGAAGATCGCCGGTGGCGACCTGACCCACAACCTGCAGGTCACCCGCCGCGACGAACTGGGCGTGCTGCAGCAAGGCATTGCGCGCATGGGTACGACCCTGCGCGACCTCATCAGCGGCATCCGTGACGGTGTTACCCAGATCGCCAGTGCGGCCGAGGAGCTGTCGGCGGTGACCGAGCAGACCAGCGCCGGCGCCAACAGCCAGAAGGTCGAGACCGACCAGGTCGCCACCGCCATGCACGAAATGGCCGCCACCGTGCAGGAAGTCGCGCGCAACGCCGAACAGGCGTCGCTTGCAGCAACCAACGCCGACGGCGAAGCCCGTGCCGGTGACAAAGTGGTGGGCGAGGCGATCAACCAGATCGAGCGCCTGGCCGCCGAGGTCAACCGCTCCACCGAAGCGATGAATCTGCTGCAACAGGAAAGCCAGAAGATCGGCAGTGTCATGGACGTGATCAAGTCGGTGGCCGAGCAGACCAACCTGTTGGCGCTCAACGCCGCCATCGAAGCGGCTCGTGCCGGTGAGGCGGGACGTGGGTTCGCCGTGGTCGCCGACGAAGTGCGTGGCCTGGCGCAGCGCACGCAGAAGTCCACCGAAGAGATCGAAGAGCTGGTCGCCAGCCTGCAGAACGGCACACAGCAGGTGGCCAACGCCATGCTCGGCAGCCGCACCCTGACCGACAGCAGCGTGGAACTGGCACGCAAGGCCGGCGCGTCGCTGGAGAACATCACCAGTACCGTGTCGGGCATCCAATCGATGAACCAGCAAATCGCCGCCGCCGCAGAGCAGCAGAGTGCCGTGGCCGAAGAGATCAGCCGCAGCATCCTCAACGTACGCGATGTGTCCGAGCAGACCGCCGCCGCGAGCGACGAGACAGCCGCCTCCAGCGTCGAGCTGGCGCGCCTGGGTGGACAGTTGCAAACCCTGGTCAGCCATTTCCGCGTCTGACCACGCCTTCCGGGGCCGCGTCGCGGCCCCAATCCCTCCCCCAAAAAATCTGCTGAACGGCGTTTCAGCTCCTGCAAACATTGCCGATATCTCTTCTGCGGCAACGGAGGGCCCATCACAAAAACAAATGCCGTGTGACGGGAAATCCCGCGAGCAGGCGCTTTCCCCCGGGGAACCTCCATGAGCAACTGGTTTGCCAACATCAGCGTCAAACTCAAACTGATGCTGGGCTTCGGCCTGGTCCTTCTACTCACCACTGCACTGGCCTTGACCGGCTGGAACAGCCTGGAAAACCTCGTCGCACGCAGCAACTCGATGGGGCAGATCACCCAGTTCAACACGCACCTGAACAACCTGCGGGTGGCGCGTCTGCAATACATGCTCGCCGATGGCGACGAGAGCGCCGCCGCCACCGTGCAGGCCCGCCTGGACACCTTCGAACAGCACAAGCAGGAACTGCTCGCCAGCTTCGACCATCCCCAGAGCCTGCAACTGCTGCGCGAACAGGCCAGCTACATCGACCAGTACCGCGCCTCGCTGGACAAGATGCGCCAGGGCTACCGCGCCATCGCCAGCAAACCCGACGCCGAGCAGCCGGTACGCGACGCCCGGGCGGCGATCGCCACGGCACGCCAGGAAATGATCGAGGAGCAGGCGCAGATCACCAAGCGCAGCGACGAGCTGTACAAGATCGAACTTGGCAGACGCGATGTCGATACCGCCCAGGCGCGCAACCTGCAACTGGGCGTGGCGCTGCTGGCGCTGGTGTTCGGCCTGCTCGGCGCCGTGGTCATCACCCGCCAGATCACCCGCCCCTTGCAGGAAACCCTCGAGGTGGTGAAGAAGATCGCCGAAGGTGACCTCACCGAGCGCCTGCACATCACCCGGCGTGACGAACTCGGTGCCCTGCAGCAGGGCATCGCGGGCATGGGCGACACCCTGCGTGCACTGATCACCGGTATCCGCGACGGCGTGACCCAGATCGCCAGCGCCGCCGAGGAACTGTCGGCGGTGACCGAGCAGACCAGTGCCGGGGTCAACAATCAGAAGGTCGAGACCGACCAGGTCGCCACCGCCATGCACGAGATGACGGCGACCGTACAGGAGGTCGCACGCAATGCCGAGCAGGCATCCCAGGCCGCCACCCAGGCCGACGGCGAGGCCCGTGCCGGCGACAGGGTGGTGAACGAGGCCATCGGCCAGATCG
Organism: Pseudomonas sp. S44; assembly: GCF_016624805.1. NCBI lineage: Bacteria > Pseudomonadati > Pseudomonadota > Gammaproteobacteria > Pseudomonadales > Pseudomonadaceae > Pseudomonas > Pseudomonas sp. S44. The sequence continues at coordinate 7,138 of NZ_JACVTY010000027.1, read as the reverse complement.
AACGCCTGGCCGCTGAAGTACAGCACTCCACCGAGGCGATGAACCTGCTGCAACAGGAAAGCCAGAAGATCGGCAGCGTCATGGACGTGATCAAGTCGGTGGCCCAGCAGACCAACCTGCTGGCACTGAATGCCGCCATCGAAGCGGCGCGTGCCGGTGAAGCCGGGCGCGGCTTTGCGGTGGTCGCCGATGAGGTCCGTGCCCTGGCCCAGCGCACGCAGAAATCCACCGAAGAGATCGAAGAGCTGGTCGCCAGCCTGCAAAACGGCACCCAGCGCGTGGCCACCGCCATGCAAGGCAGCAGCGGGCTGACCGACAGCAGCGTGGAACTGGCACGCAAGGCGGGCACCTCATTGGCCAGCATCACCCGTACCGTGTCGGGGATCCAGGCGATGAACCAGCAGATCGCAGCGGCAGCCGAGCAGCAGAGCGCCGTGGCCGACGAAATCGGCCGCAGCATCATGAATGTGCGCGATGTGTCGGAGCAAACGGCGGCAGCCAGCGAGGAAACAGCAGCGTCAAGCGTGGAGCTGGCGCGGTTGGGCGGGCAGTTGCAGACGATGGTCAGCCACTTCCGCGTCTGAGTCATGAACGGTGCCGTGCCATGGCCCCGGTCATACTGTGGCAGGGTGGTTCACCAGTTATCGTACTCTCGCAGCTCCGAGAACACCCTGTCGCCTGCCACTTTGCTCAGGCTGTAGGCAAACCAACCGCGAGGTGATTTCCGACGATTGAACCAAGGCGTGATGTCGTGCCTGAAATCAGCACCTGACGCAGGCAGAGGAAGATTGCGCTCCACCTCTAGCCCCAATGCATCGTCATAGCAGCTGATCTCCAGCTTGCCGCCGAAGGTCAGACCCACTGCCGGAATGAAGAACACACGCCTCCCGGCCTCCTGCAAAATGCGTGGCCGCACAAAGGCTGGAGTGCGAACGTCAGCCGTCTCGCGAATGCGAGACTCCATACGCACGCGACGTGGATTCGAGACAGCAATCACGCAGGGAGTGCGCTCGATACGGTAGCTGCAATGGGCGCTTTTACCCTGGCAACTGATCATCATGTTCGCCGGGAAAGGGACGAGGACCAGGCCATCTTGCAGATGGCTGGCCTGAATCACGACGGCGGGCAACTCATACAACCAGCCAGAAAAGATCGAGACGACGACCTTGTCACCAACGCTCATATGAGTGGTGGGGACACGAACGTTCAAGTTGTTGTGACGCTGGGCATGCACAAAAGCGTAGTCATACCAGGTCCGCGAGGCATTTCCAGGATAGCCAGGATGAGGGCGACTGCCCTCTAGCGTCGGCGCTTCGAGGTGGCATACGCCGGGCGGCAGCACCAGGAACTTCAAGGGTTGGGACACGCTCATCACGAAATCTCCACTGGCGAACAGACTAGGGTCGCCTGAGTTATAGAGAACGTGAGCAGGTCCAACAACTGACAGAAATAACAGGTATGCAAAGGGGCGAGCACAAGATGCCCTCGCCCCTTGTCAGGTTAGCGAACGATCAACCCCACCCCGCGCCCGCGCGGATCGGAAGCGGTCTCGAGCTTGTCGCCGGTGACCCGGATCGCCTGGATATCACCCATCTCCCAGCCTTGATCCTCGAGCACATAGCCCATTTTCTTCAGATCCTCCGCCACCTGTCCCTTGAGCGGTGCATAACTGTCGAAATAGATGGTGTCCTTGGGCAGCAACTGATGGTGCACGCGCTGGGCGGCCACGGCTTTTTCCAGCGGCATGCCATAGTCGTACAGGTTGTTCATCACCTGGAAGATCGAGGTGAAGATCCGCGAACCACCGGGCGTACCGACCACCAGGGTCAGCTTGCCGTCGCGGGTGACCAGGCTGGGGCTCATGGACGAGAGCATGCGCTTGCCCGGCTCGATGGCGTTGGCATCCCCACCCACCACGCCAAAGGCGTTGGCCGCTCCCGGCTTGGCGCTGAAATCGTCCATCTCGTCGTTGAGCAGGAAGCCCGCGCCCTTGACCACCACGCCGCTGCCATAGTCGAGGTTCAGGGTATAGGTGTTGCTCACCGCATTACCCTGCTTGTCGACAATGGAGAAGTGCGTGGTCTGGTGCGGCTCCAGGCCCGGCTTGACCTTGTCGGTGTCGGAGATCGCATTGGGGTTGACCTGCGCCGCGCGCTTGGCGAGGTAGTCCTTGGCCACCAGCTCCTTGACCGGCACCTTGGTGAAGGCCGGGTCGCCCAGGTAGTCGGCGCGGTCGGCGAACACGCGCTTCTCGATCTCGGCCAGCAGGTGGATGTACTTCGCCGAGTTGTGCTCGACCCCTTTGAAGTCGGCTGCGCGGTCTTCCTTGATGCCCAACAGCTGGGCCAGAGCGACGCCACCAGAGCTTGGCGGTGGCGCGGTATAGACCACATTGCCACGCCAGTCGATGGCGATCGGATCGCGCCACACGGCCTTGTAGTCCTTCAGGTCTTCCTTGGTGATCAGGCCCTTGTCGGCCTGCATCTGCGCCACCAGCAGGTCAGCGGTCTTGCCCTGATAGAACTCGCTGACGCCCTTGTCGGCGATGCGCTCCAAGGTCTTGGCCAGCTCGGGTTGCTTGAACAGCTCACCGACCTTCATGTTGCCGAAGTAGTCATTGAAGTTGGTGGCGGTCTTGAACAGGCCCTGGGCATCGTCGCGATATTGATATTGCTTCTGCGCGATCTTGAAGCCGTTCTGCGCGTAGCCGATGGCCGGGGTGAGCAGCTCGCTCCACTTGAGCTTGCCGAACTTCTGGTGCGCCTCCCACAGGCCCATCACCGTGCCGGGCACGCCAGCAGCGCGCACGCCAACCAGGCTGAGGTTTTCGATGACCTCGCCCTTGTCGTCCAGGTACATGTTGCGCGTGGCGGCCTTGGGCGCGACTTCACGGTAGTCGAGGAAGTACGGCTTGCCGTCGACGAACAGGGTCATGAACCCACCGCCGCCGATGTTGCCGGCTTCCGGGTAGGTGACCGCCAGGGTGAAGGCGGTGGCGACCGCAGCATCCACCGCGTTACCGCCCTTCTTGAGAATGTCGGCGGCTACCTGTGCGCCATATTGATCGGGCGCCGCCACCGCGCCACCTTCGAGTGTCACGGCATAGGCGGAAGAACAGCTCAGGATCGCGGCCCCGAGGGCCAGGGACTGGAACATGACGATACGCATGACACTTCCTTGGTGTTGTTTTTGTCGAGCACTCATTTAAGGCTCAACCGTTGCGACTAAGCAAACGGCACACAGGAAGGGAGGCGTCTTTGGGCAAATCTGTCGCGTTCAGGCAACTCAGCAGGCGTACATCGATAGCTTGCGCTGGATGAAATCGAGGAAGCACTGGATACGCAGCGCCAGTTGAGTATTGCGGTAGTAGACCGCGTGGATCGGCTGGCGATAGCCGTTGTTGGCCTCGGCCAGCACCACCTGCAGGCGGCCAGCGCGAATGTCTTCGTGGGTCATGAAATGCGACAGGCTGACGATGCCCTCACCGGCCAATGCCAGCTGACGCAGGGTCTCGCCGCTGGAGGCGAGGATCGCCGGGCGGATCGGCCAGCGATCGCCCTGAGCATGGCGCAACGGCCACTGATTGAGCGTTTCAGGTGCGCTGAACCCCAGCAGGCAGTGCGCACTGAGGTCTTCGACCTTCTGCGGTGTGCCGCGCCGGGCCAGGTAATCCGGGCTGGCAAGCACCTGCACGGGGCTGCACCCCAGCGAACGGGCGTGCAGGCTGGAGTCGGCCAGTTCACCGATGCGAATGGCCACGTCGGTGCTCTGTTCCAGCAGGTCGATGATCAGGTCATCGGTATTGAGCTCGAGCTCGATGCCGGGGTACTGGCGGCGAAACTCGCCGATCCACGGCAGGATGGCATGCAGCATGAACGGTGCGGCGGCGTTGATCCGCAAACGCCCGGACGGGGTCTGGCGATTCATCGACAGGCGCTCCTCCATGTCGTCCATCTGCTCGAGGATGGCCCGCGAACGCTCGAGGAAGAAACGCCCTTCCTCGGTCAGGTCCATGCGCCGGGTGGTGCGGTTGACCAGCGTGGTCCCAAGCTTGCCCTCCAGGCGCGACAGGGTGCGACTCACCGCCGACGGGGTCTGGCCCATCTGCTCGGCGGCGGCGGAGATCGAACCGCAGTCGATGACGGCGACGAATACCTGGAGTTCTTCGGATCGGGTTTTCACGCGGCGGCCTTGGGCTTGGGGTAGTGCTGATTGATAGCTGCTGGGCGATAACGGCGCAAGTGGCGCCGCGTCATCACTCGGCCTTGCCGAACACCTTGGCCAGGTGCGCTTCATACGCTGCCAGTGCTGCCGGCACATCCGGGCGCTTCATCACATCCACCGCCAGGAAGGTCGGCAGGCCGGTCATGCCAAGGAACTGATTGGCCTTGTGGAACGGGAAGTACACCGCATCCACACCTTTGCCTTCGAAGAAGTCGGTCGGATCGTCGAAGGCCTGCTGCGGTGCGTTCCAAGTCAATGAGAGCATGTACTGCTTGCCCTGGATCAGGCCGCCGCTGCCGTACTTCTGCGAGGCATCGGAACGGGTGCGGCCATCGTTGGCGTAAAGGCTGCCATGGCCTTCGGTGAAGACATCATCGATGTATTTCTTCACGGTCCAGGGCGCGCCCATCCACCAACCTGGCATCTGGTAGATGACCACGTCCGCCCAGAGGAATTTCTGCACCTCTTCCTTGACGTCATAGCCACCGTCGATGAAGGTCTGCTGCACATCGAAACCGGCGCGGTCCAGATAGGCCAGGGCGGCCTCGTGCAGGGTGCGGTTCAGGCGGCCGTCGGAATGAGCGAACTGTTTGCCGCCGTTGAGCAGAAGAATCTTTTTCATGGTGAGCCTCGCAGGTCTGGGTCGGCCCGAGGCAAGTACGCCTGCCGACCGAGTCAAAAGTGATGGCGGCAGATTAGGCAGTCGCGAGCGCAGGAAAAAGCCGGGTGGCGGCAAAATACATTTGCCTTCAAGTCACGAATATACATCTGATTATTGCAATACAATCTGCTCACTTTCCCCCGCACAGGCCATCGCCATGAGTGAGCAGTTCGCTTTCATCCTCAAAGCCAAGACCCGCCCTGAAAAGGCCGAAGCCTTCGAAACCCTGTTCCGCGCCTACGTCGAACCGAGCCGCCAGGAGCCCGGCTGCATCGAGTACCACATGCTGCGTGACAAGGAAGATCCGAGCCTGTTCGTGTTCTACGAGGTCTGGGCCGACAAGGCCGCCCTCGACGTGCACTCGGCGCTGCCGCACATGGCTGCGTTCTTCGAGAAGCGCATGGATTATCTGGAGCGCGACTTCGATATCCAGATGATCGAAATGCTCAGCCCTTCTTCCGCTAGCCGTTGATCAACAGGTGCCCGCCGAGCAGCGCCAGGCCGATGAAAAAGCAGCGCTTGAACAGCGCGGCGCTGATGCGCTGACGCAGCCAGGTGCCGGCGAACATGCCGAGCAGGGCGGGCACCAGCATCAGCAATGACGCACCCAGGGCCGGGCCGTCGAGCGCATCCTGCCCGGCCAGGCCAAGCGCCAGGGCGAGGGTCGAGACCGTGAACGACAGCCCCATCGCCTGGACCAGCTCATCGCGATTCAGGCCCAAGCCCTGCAGGTAGGGCACACCGGGCATCACGAACACCCCGGTCGCTGCCGTCACCACACCGGTCAGCAGGCCGCACAGCGGCCCCAGCCACGATTCCCATTGCGGCGCGACCCGCAAACCCGGCCCCACCAGCCCATACAACGCATACACCAGCAGTGCCCCGCCGAGCGCATGCGCCGCCCATGGGCCGCTGTCGATGCCAAGCCACAGGCTACCCAGCAGCGTACCCACGACGATCATCATCAACATGCCGCCCAGGCGCTTGAGCAGCCCGCGCAGGTGCCCGCCAGAGGCGAGCTGCCACAGGTTGGTGAGGGTAGAGGGCACGATCAGCAGCGCCGCTGCCTGCGCCGGAGGCATAGCCAGCCCGAGCATGCCCATGGCGATGGTCGGCATTCCCAGACCGATCACCCCCTTGACCGCACCGGCCAGGGCGAAGGTAAAGATAACCAGCAGCGAAAGCGCCAGCCCCATGTCTTGATACAACGCGATAAAGGTATTCATGACGCCATCCTGCACCCTCGGCGATGGGCTGAAAATCTGCCATATACTCAGCCAGACTCTTGCCAGGACAGAGGCACATGCATTTCGACCTGATCGACCTCAGCCTTTTCCGCCACACGCTCGAATGCGGCAACATCACCGCCGGTGCCCGCCGCAGCCATCTTTCGCTGCCTGCGGCCAGTGCGCGGATCCGCGCAATGGAAACCTCGCTGGGTATTGCCTTGCTCGAACGCAACCGCCGAGGGGTGCAGCCAACGCCTGCGGGCCAGGCGCTGTTGCAGCATGCGCGGCTGATCGCCCAGCAGGTCGAGCGGTTGCAGTACGACCTCGGCCAATATGCCCAAGGCCAACAGGGGCAGGTGCGCCTGCTGTGCAATACCGCGGCGCTGACCGAGTACCTGCCGGAGTTGCTGGCTGCATACCTGGTGGCGTTTCCCGGCGTCAGCGTCGACGTGCAGGAGCAACCGAGCCTGCGCATCGTGCAGGCGATCACCCAGGGGATTGCGGACCTGGGCATCATTTCCACCGCAGCACCGAGCGAGCACTTGCAGGTGCGGCCATTTCGGGAGGACCCGCTGGTGCTGATCATGCCCCTGGCCCATCCGCTGGCGGCAGAGCCGTCGCCGCGGTTCGTCGACAGCCTGGTACACGGTCATGTGGGATTGGCAGCGGACAGCGCCCTCGCCTTGCACCTGGAAGAACAAGCGCTACGCCTTGGGCGGCGGATGCAGGTGCGGGTGCGGGCCGAGGGTTTTGACGGTGTGATCCGCATGGTGGGCGGGGGTGCCGGGGTCGGCGTGGTGCCGTTGGCCTCGGTGAGACGCTGGGAGGGGGTGCTGCCCTTGCGCTGGGTCGCGCTGGAGGAAGACTGGGCCAATCGTCGGCTGCAGCTGTGCGCGCGGGATTTTGCCGGGTTGCCGGGGTATGCGGCGGCGCTGGTCGAGCGGCTTGGGCTTGAGGAGTGAGTTAGCCTGGGAGCGGGGGGGGGGGGGGGGGGGGGGGGGGGGGGGGGGGGGGGGGGGGGGGG